>JAICXS010000031.1 GCA_025934615.1 Nitrospiraceae bacterium | reverse complement strand
ATCTCGAACCAAATTCATGCCGCCAAGGACCTCGACCAGATTCTGTTGGATATGAACCGAGACATCCTCGGACTATTTGACGCGGAAGAGCTCACGCTCTATGCGGTCGATTCGGAGAAGAAAGAAGTGTATGCGAAACTCCCGCATCGCGATGCCGTCGAAGAGATCAGACTTCCGATCGATGAGCAAAGTATCGCCGGCTTTACCGCCAAATATCTCAGACCCGTCAACATTCAAGATGCCTATGCCAAAGGGGACCTGACTCGCATTCACCCCGCCCTGTGTCACGATAGCTCTTGGGACAAGAAAACCGGCTTCCGGACCAAACAGGTGCTCACCTATCCTATCGTCGCCGAAAACAAATACCTGATGGGCGTGGTCCAGCTCCTCAACAAAAAGGGCGAAGGCCGCTTTTCGAAAAAGGATGAAGAATCGGTCGCAGAAATTGCGAAAAGCCTCGGGATCGCATTCTTCAATTTGAGAAAACTCGCCAAAAAGACCGTGACGAAATTCGATTATCTCGTCGCCTCCAATAAGATTACCCAGTCGGAGCTGGATGCCGCCATTCATGAATCGCGTAAAGGCGTCAGCGATATCGAATCCCTTCTGATCGAGAAATATAAAGTCCCCAAGGCCGACATCGGCAAGTCGCTCAGCCAGTTCTTTCAGTGTCCGTATGTGGAATTCGACGACCGCATGATACTCGATCCCGAGCTCCTCAAGAATCTCAATATCGATTACATCAAGAAAAGCTATTGGATTCCTCTTAAACGAAACAAGAATGTCACCGAAATCCTCATTGATGATCCAAACGCACTGGAGCGGGTCCAGGATATCCAGCGCATGTTCCCGGGTCAGACAATCCGCTTTTCCGTGGGCCTTCGAAGAGATATCGCACAGTTCTTTCGGGTGGCGACGGGGCAAGCGGATTCCGCGGTTACGGGAGAGGCTGGATCCATTACCGACATCCTCGGTGAGCTGGTCAACGATGCCCAGCTTGAGCAGCAGGAAGATGCGGCCGCCTCGGCGATCGGGGTCGACGAAAATGACAATGTCATTGTTCGCCTCGCCAATAAGGTCATCGCGGACGCATATAGGCTGGGCGTGTCCGATATTCACATTGAACCGTATGGGGAGAAACGGGAGACGGTCGTTCGATTTCGCGTCGATGGCACTTGCTCCGAGTACATGAAGATTCCAGCCAGTTACCGCCGCGCAATTGTGTCGCGCTTAAAGATCATGGCTAGTTTGGATATTTCAGAACGACGGAAGCCCCAGGACGGAAAGATCAAGTTCAAGGTCAGCGGCGGAAAGGAAATCGAACTGCGTGTGGCCACCGTTCCGACCGCCGGCTATAACGAAGACGTCGTCATGCGTATTCTTGCCGCCAGCGAACCATTGCCCCTCGATAAAATGGGTTTCTCCGATCGCAATCTCAAAGAGCTGAAGAAAATCGCTGAAAAACCGTATGGAATTATCCTGTGTGTCGGGCCGACCGGATCCGGTAAAACGACTACCCTGCACGCGCTCCTGGGACATATCAATACGCCGGAACGCAAAATCTGGACGGCTGAAGATCCCGTAGAAATTACGCAGTACGGGCTTCGTCAGGTTCAGGTCCACGCCAAAATCGGATTCACCTTCGCCGCGGCCATGCGCGCGTTTCTTCGGGCCGACCCGGATGTCATCATGGTCGGAGAAATGCGGGATAAAGAAACGGCCGAGACTGGGATTGAGGCATCGCTGACGGGACACCTTGTATGCAGCACGCTTCATACGAACAGCGCAGTTGAAACGATCACTCGGCTTCTTGACATGGGCTGCGACTCGTTCAGCTTCGCGGACGCTATGTTAGGTGTGATGGCACAGCGTCTGTGCAAGAGAATTTGCAAGGAATGCCCCGAAGAGTATCGCCCCACTCAGGAGGAATACGATGAGCTGGCACATGGTTATGGGCAGGAGCGGTGGGAACAATTGGGCGTAAAGTATGATGCCGGCTTTAAATTGCACCGCGGCAAAGGATGCGATCAGTGTAATCACACGGGATTCCGAGGCCGCTTGGCACTGCATGAACTGCTGCTCGGCACGGACCGGATGAAACGGATGATTCAAAGTAAAGCGAAAACCGAAGAAATGCTGAATGCCGCCCTGGAAGACGGCATGACCACGCTCGTTCAGGATGGCATTCGGAAAGTGCTGCAGGGATTAACGACGTTCAAACAGATCAAAGCCGTCGCCATTAAGTAATGTGAAGACGCGAATCGTTATTCGTTAATCGACAGGACAGGGGTCCGAAGTAATAAGCAAGTGAGTGATGAAGTAATGCTTGAAGTCCTCAATTACCTTTCGTTGCCAGCTCCCCTCACAGCTTCAAAAAATTTCGTAAAAGATCCTTCCCCGACGTGGTAAGAATCGATTCGGGATGGAACTGAACTCCTTCTACCCCTAATGTCCGGTGCCGCATCCCCATGATTTCCCCTTCCCCTGTCTCCGCCGAAATTTCAAAACACTCGGGAAGTGTCGACCGTTTCACGATCAAGGAATGGTAACGGGTCGCTTCGAACGGATTGGGAAGATCCTGGAACACCGTTTTTCCATCGTGGTGAATCATCGATGTTTTTCCGTGCATGAGTCGTTCCGAGCGAATCACCTCGCCTCCAAAGGCGGCAGCCAACGATTGATGTCCGAGACAGACACCAAGGAGAGGAAGGCGGCCGGCAAAGTGACGGATGACCTCGACCGACACACCCGCCTCTTTCGGCGTACACGGACCGGGGGAAATGACGAGCCGCTGCGGACGCATGGCCTCAATCTCTTCAAGCGTGATTTTATCGTTGCGATAGACCTGCACATCCTCTCCCAGCTCGCCGAAATACTGGACGAGGTTATAGGTAAAGGAATCGTAATTGTCGATCATGAGAAGCATATAACGCTCATTGTTCGTGAAACATGAATCGCCAATCGCGCGGAAACGTTCTTCGACATTCCCGTTTAACGAACAACGATTAACGTCGGTTTCACTCCAGTCCGCGCTCCGCCAGTTCGATCGCCTTCATCATAGCGCGGGCCTTGTTACACGTCTCATCGTATTCGCGTTTCGGCTCGGAATCGGCGACGATCCCGGCACCCGCTTGAATATACGCACGCCGGCCCTTAATGACCACTGTCCGAATATTGATCGCCATATCCATATTGCCGGAGAAGCTGAAATACCCCACGGCTCCCGCATATGGGCCTCGCCGTGTCGGCTCCAGTTCTTCGATAATCTGCATCGCGCGAATCTTCGGCGCCCCTGAAACCGTGCCCGCCGGAAAGCAGGCTTGGAGGACATCGTAGGATGATTTCTCTTCATCGAGCCACCCATTGACTTGCGACACCAGGTGCATGACGTGCGAATAGCGCTCCACTTTCATCAACCCATCCACGGCAACCGATCCCTTCTTCGCCACACGGCCGATGTCGTTTCGTCCGAGATCCACCAACATCACGTGTTCTGCGCGTTCTTTTTCATCCGCTTGAAGTTCACGCTCCAAGAGCCGGTCTTCCTGTTCCGTCGTCCCGCGCGGTCTCGTGCCGGCGATAGGCCGTAGCGAGACCCGTCCATCCTCACACCGAACCAGCGTCTCGGGAGACGAGCCCACCAACTCGACGCCTCCGATTCGCAGATAGTACATATAGGGAGATGGATTCACAAATCTCAGGGCGCGATAGATTTCAAACGGAGCGGTCTTGATTCGGGTGTCCCATCGCTGCGACACGACGGTTTGGACGATATCGCCGGCGCCAATGTAGTCCTTCGCCCGCATCACCATCTTTTCAAAATCGGCTCGGTTCATGTTGGCGGCGAAGTTCATCGGCTTACTGCGGCGAGCGACCGGGCGGCGACGCAACGGCCGCTTCAATCGCTGGATCATTCGATCGATGCGCGTCGCGGCGTCGGTGTACGCGCGTCGGATATCGGCTGCCTTGCCCGATGGGACATGGGCATTCGCCACCACTTTAATGGTGTGAGCAATATTATCGAAAATCAAGAGCGTGTCGGTAATCAAAAAGGCCATGACAGGAAAGCCGGCGTCCTTCTTCGGATGGGCCGGGATCTGTTCGAAGTAACGAACGATATCGTAATTGACATATCCGACTGCGCCGCCGACAAACCGTGGAAGTTCCGGCGCCATCACGGGATGATAGCGCGCCATGACCTGCTGCAACCGATCCAACGGTGTTTCACCGGCCTGCCGGCCGATAGGAAATCGCTCGACGCGTGAGCTGTTCGTCATCACGATCGCTCCCGCATCTTCCTGAAGCAGCACCGGAGAGCCGCTTCCAAGAAAAGAGTAGCGCGCCCATTTTTCACCGCCCTCGACGCTCTCCAATAGGTAAGCCGAAGGACCATGGTCGATCTTTGAGAACGCCGAGACAGGCGTTTCAAAATCCGCGAGTATTTCCCGGTACAGAGGAATCAGGTTTCCCTCTGAGGCAAGCCGCTTAAACGCGTCGAAATTGAGAGAATACGAAGCGTTGGCCATAGGATTACTGATATCCGACGATCAACTTTTGACCGACTTCGATGATGGTATCGCGAAGGTGATTCCACTCTTTGATCTGGTCTACCTGTACACCGTACTGACGCGAAACCCGAAACAGGGTATCGCCGGGCTTGACCTGATGATAGATCGGCGATCCCTTGTCCATATCCGGGAATGCATCCACCGGAACTGAGGGTTTTTCGAATCCCAGGGGATCGGCCGGCTCTGGTGGAGCAGGTTGGGCAGGCGGTGATGGAATGACCTTCGACATGGCTTTCGAACGTGACTTCGGCTTGGCATCCAGCAACCGATTCATCTCTTCTTTGGCTTTGATGGCGGTGGATTCCCGCAAGGCGTCATTTTCTTCCTTGATCCGTCCGGCCTGCTCGCGAACGGCTTGCAACTGTGCCGTCAACTCTCTGTTTTTGGCTTCCAGTTCAGGAAGTTCCCGCTTCAGCCGCTTGGCTTCCGCATCGAGTTCCCCGGTGCGTTTTTCTTCTTGCGCCAACAATCGTTGAAAGTTGAGGGCACGAGTTTTTTCGGCCTCATACTGCTCTTTCATCACACAGCTACTCGAGGCGAGACCGATCCCGCACAGGAGCCACAGTGCCAGACCTACACTCCATTTCATCGCCATCTTCATCCTTTTTTTCTAATACCGTCGTCTTGCATCTTAGTTCACCGAGGCTGCAGTCAGTCGAAGTCACCGAAACAGATCGCTCTGAAGAATAGTGTCTGAGGCAAGGAAAGTCAAAGGCACGCCGCGTGTCGGCCGGTTTGACCCTTTTACGAAGGCTGTGTTACGGTTTGAAAATTAGGGTTGACCATGGATAGGACACGTCACGCGCGCCTGAATCGAACCGTCGTAGTCGATGGAGTCACACTCCGGTTGGCTCAGCCTCTGGACTCCTCACAAGAATGGATCGGAGCCCGCGAAGTTCTCACGCAACTCCTGGCGTGCTGGCTCGTGATCGATGAAAAAGATCTGCCGCTTTCACCCCGAATCACCGGCCCCCCCGGCATCGGCAAAACCACGCTGGCGATGTCCGGCGCGCGGGAGCGCAAACAAACCTTGTACATTTTTCAATGCACCGCCGATACCCGGCCGGAAGATCTTCTCATCACCCCGGTGCTGGCTGAATCCGGGACTATCGCCTATCACGCTTCTCCGCTCGTCTCCGCAATGCTGACGGGAAACGTGTGTGTGCTGGATGAAGGCAATCGGATGAATGAAAAAAGTTGGGCGTCGCTGGCCGCGCTGCTCGATCATCGTCGCTGCATCGAATCGATCGTCGCCGGGATACTCGTGAACGCCCACGAGAACTTCCGCTGCTGCGTCACGATGAATGAAGATGCATCCACATACGAGGTGCCTGACTATATCCTTTCTCGCCTTCAGCCGACCCTGGCCGTCAGCTATCCTGCACGGCACGATGAATTGGCGATCCTTAGCTATCATCTGCCGTTCGCCCCGGCCGAGATGTTGGCGCTGACCGTCGACTTCCTTCAGCAAGCGCATCAATTGAATGTAGAGTTTTCCGTCCGGGATGGCCTGCACGTGCTGCAGTATGCGCTGAAACGGCTCTCGCAGAACTCCGCTCATCCGCTCTCGAAAGATGCCGCCTGGCGTGAGGCCGTGATGAAAGTGCTTGGAGAAGAGGCTTTGGATCTTGAAGGATTATCCAAGCGGAGAGCGAGAGCCTTAGGCAATCAACCGCTCCCGCAAGGCTTGGGCGACTTTTTCTTCGAGGGAAACGATCCATTGCATCCGGATCGATGACTGTTGATTGTCTCCAAAGTCGCCAGGTCGCCACGTCCTCGTGGAAAAAAAACGACTTAACGACTTTACCGCGTTATGTCAATGACGATTGAAGCTGTATGTCGCCTCTCACCTCGTATCGAGGTGCTACCGATTCTGCACGGCAGCGGCGATGTGGCGCAGGAGGTCCGAGAAACCTTGATCGGACGCCGGTTCGATTGCGTAGCTGTCCCGCTCCCGCCATCTGTGGAAGATACACTGGAAGCGGCCGTCGAAGACCTGCCCCGGATCAGTCTCGTCGTCATACCGGAACGGGATCGAGAGGAACCGACCGTCAATTTTGTGCCGGTGGACCCGTGCCAGCCGGTGATCATGGCCATTCGAGTGGCCATGGGTGAACGTATCGCGCGGGCGTATATCGATCGCGACGTGGCAGTGTTCGAGCCGACACCATTTACCGCGCCCGACCCCTACGCACTAAAGCGCATCCCGCTTGCGACGTTCGCGGCGGCGCTCCTTCCGTCCCTCGTGCCGCCGACTGAGGCGACTCAACGATGGCATCGTATCGCCTGGATGGCGTTCCGTCTGCACGAACTCGAGCTGGAGTTCGAATCGATTCTCTGTCTCTGTCATGTGACCGATTGGCCGTGGCTTCGTGAAGCCTATCGAGAGCGGCAGCCGTATAGGGAGCCGGACTCCTCGGTGGAACGGCCGACGACCTATACCGTCGATCCGCAATCTGTCTATTTTGTCTTGGGAGAATTGCCCTTTACGACGGAGCTGTATGAGCGGCGTCGAGCGGGCCTGCGCTCGGATCGGCACGTGACGGTGGATGGCATCAAAGAACTGTTGCTTGAAACACGCGCACGCTGGTCGGCAAACCATCACAAGGAGGACCAATCCATTCCGAATTGGGTCACGCCTCACCTCTTACAGCGCTATCTGCAGTATGTGCGAAACCTCGCGCTCATGGAACATCGGCTGACGCCTGATCTCTATAGTCTTGTCTTGGCGGCCAAACAAATGGCGGGCGATGAGTTTGCCATTACTCTGCTGGATACAGCGAAAACATATAGCTTTCAAGCCGATGAGCAAGCGATGTCTTCACAACCGACAGTGGCGGCTGGTATCGGGAAGCTGGAATTCCCGGATGGCGACGTGGTGCAGGCAAACAATCGTCTCCAGGGGCCTTCCCTGCACTGGCGATCCCTTTCGCTTCGACCTCAACCGACTCGCATGAAAAGTCGCCGATGGGCGCTCCAATGGAATCCCTTCCGTCAATGTTCATGGCCCCCCGAGGATAATCGCATCGAGAGTTTTACTCGCCACGTCCGCGAGCAAGCCAAAGCGCTCCTCGGTGCGGATCTCGCCCGCGTCGAAAAGTTCACGACGTCGGTCAAAGACGGCATCGACCTGCGCGAAAGCCTGCGGCATTGGCATACACTCCCATCACATGACCGACGTACGAAAGACTCGGTCCGTCGCGAAGGATCGACATACCTCTCACCGGTGAAACCTGAGATCTACGTCAGAGAAATTCCGCCGGCCCGCGGCAACGTCGAGACGGTCGTCTTTTTGTTCGATACCCCGGCCGATCCCGCGATCTATTCGTGGCACGCCACATGGTATGCGGAGCATGAAGAAGAATCGACCCTCTGCTTTTACGCGAGCCCGTTCCAAGACCGGATGGTCGGGCCCGGCATCGGACAATCTCGCTATGGTGGCGCGCTCTTTCTCTTTCCGCCGCGGCCGATTCCCAATATCTGGGACGACCCGGCCCTCCGCTTCGCTCAGACGCTCGAAGAACGCCTCATTGCCGCGGCGGCACGGCATTCGCGGGAAGCTCATGTGGTGCTCGTCTCGCCGATTCCACCGCGGGCGCGCTGGCGGCAGATTGTAAAAGCCTTCCATCGACGGCTGGTCACCATTCCCCTGAGCCGATTTTCCGGCCAGACGATCGACCGCCTTCGTCGCTTTCATGTACTGAACGGGCATGAGATCCGAAGTTACGCCACGCAGTTTATTCGGGAATAAAAAGCCGTCAGCGATCAGCAATCAGCGGTCAGCTCCTGAACAAGTTGATCACTGAATGCCGAACGCTGAAAGCTGACCATGCCATGACCCACGGCATTCACTCATACGACCCACTCCACTCGGCCAAACAACGCATAGACGCGCTTCGAACAGAGATCCGCCGCCACGATTACCTCTACTACGTTAAAAATCGCCCCGAGATCTCCGACGACGCTTATGATCGGCTCTTTCAGGAGTTGAGCCAACTCGAAACGACCTACCCAGACCTGGTCACCCCTGATTCCCCGACACAGCGGGTCGGTGCGGGGCCCCAAACAGATTTAAAAAAAGTTCAGCATGAGCGCCCGATGCTCAGTCTCGACTCCATCATGAAGACAGATGATGTCCGTGCGTTCGATACGCGCGTGCGCCGGGAACTGGGTCGGGAGTTGGATCGGGATCTCGGACAGGAGGCGATTTATTACACCGCAGAACCAAAATTCGACGGTCTCTCCGTCGAACTGGTTTACGAAGGAGGCCGGTTCACACGTGGGGCGACTCGCGGAGACGGGATTACCGGCGAGGACGTCACGATCAATCTTCGAACATTGCGCTCTCTCCCCTTGCAATTACAAGCAGAGCCTGATCTTCCGGCGCATCTCGTCGTCCGGGGAGAAGTCTACATGCGCCTCGATGAGTTTCAAGCACTGAATCGGCGCATCGCAGAGCGAGGGGACGAACCCTTTGCCAATCCACGCAATGCGGCCTCCGGGGCATTACGACAATTGGATTCCAAGATGACGGCGGAACGCCCGTTGGTCGTGACGTGCTATGAAATTATGGCGCAATCAGGACATCTCGTATCGACTCATTGGGAGGAATTGGATCGGCTCGCGGCGTGGGGATTGCCGGTTCCGTCTCTACGCCGCCGGGGTGCCTCAATTGAAGAGGTCATTGCGTTCCATGCGGAGACGGCATCGGCTCGAGACGAGCTGCCGTTTGAAATCGACGGCGTGGTCGTCAAACTGGACCGACGTGATTGGCAAGCCCTGCTGGGAGAAAAATCACGGAGCCCGCGCTGGGCCATTGCATATAAATTTGCGGCCCGCAAAGAGGTCACGCAAGTACAGGACATCGTCGTCTCGGTCGGGCGAACCGGCACGTTGACGCCGATGGCGTTGCTCAAGCCCGTTGATGTGGGCGGCGTCACGATCAGCCGCGCCACTCTGCACAATGCCGACGAAGTGGCCAGAAAAGACGTGCGGGTCGGCGATACCGTCAAGGTCGAACGAGCCGGGGACGTGATTCCCGCCATTGCCGAACGCATCCCTGTTCCGGAGCAACAACGGGCGGATCCGTTCCGCATGCCGGAGCACTGTCCGGTCTGCGGATCTGCCGTCGCGCGGGAAGGCGCCTATTCGTACTGTTCCGGCAAGGCTGCCTGTCCGGCTCAAGTGAAAGGATCGCTTGAGCATTTTGCCTCGAAGTATGCGCTCAACATCGCCGGTCTTGGCAGGAAAACCGCCGCTCAACTGGTTGAAAGCGGCCTGGTCAACAACTTGGCGGATCTCTTTGCCTTGACGAAGGATCAGCTCCTGACGTTGGAAGGCTTTGCCGATCGTTCCGCGTCGATGTTCATGGAGGCTCTCGAGCGGAGTAAACACGTGTCGCTGGAGCGGTTTCTTTATGGACTCGGCATTCGTCAGGTCGGTGAACACACGGCCAAAGTGTTGAGCCGGTGGTTCGGTTCGCTGGACGCGATCATGGCCGCCGACCACGCCGCGTTTGAACGCGTTCACGAAATCGGACCGGAAATCGCATCCAGTTTGGAATCGTTTTTTCAGGAAACACACAACCGAGAAATCATCGATCGGCTGCGCCGCCTGGGCTTGTCCATTGTCATGGAGGGCGGGCACGATCCCGGCCGGCCGCGAGCGCTTGCCGGCAAGGTTTTTGTCTTCACGGGAGGATTGAGCCAAGTCAGCCGCGATGACGCCAAGCGGCGCGTGGAAGCGGCGGGGGCACGCGTGACGTCCAGCGTCAGTAAGCGCACCGACTATGTTGTCGTCGGGATCGACCCCGGTTCAAAATTGGACGACGCGAAACGCCTTGGAGTCGCCACGCTGACCGAATCCGAGTTTCTCGTCCTATTGGAACGGGCTTGACTTCCTTGGCTCTCAATGGGACAGTGAGGT
>JAICXS010000197.1 GCA_025934615.1 Nitrospiraceae bacterium | reverse complement strand
GCATGTTGTTTCCGGGTGATCAGTCTTCGCTTTTTACGTTGAGCACGTTTTAAACGTTTATGGAGGGATCTAAGTTTTAAATTGTCTTCGGGATCCTTCGCTGCCGTTCGCTGCTCTGCAACTTTTTTCTGTAACCGGGCCATATCCGTTTCCAACGGCGTTTTCTTAGCCATTCAACCGCTCCTCCGTTCGGGACAGTAATGAGTCAATCAGTGTAGTAGAGGAATGACGACGGTGTCAACAGAGGCCCATCGGGACGCCTGCCAGAATCCAAGACTTTGGGAGAGCCTAATAGTTGATCGTATCAGGCGAGTTCGAGCTCTGCCGCAATGTCAACTCGGCAGTCGGCCGCCATAATGTCACCAACACGGCGGGCACGCCGCTCGCGAAGAATATCCGCAGGCATCACGCGAGGGCTTCGATCATGGGGTAGGATCTGAGAGAAGACTTGAGGCGTCGACACTGAGACGGCATGAAGCGTTATTTCAGGCGCGGGTGCTTCTCCGGTCCTTCCCGCCGCCGGTTCAATCATTGCGGCATCCAATCCATGCTGACCCACGACTTCTAATTGGATTGCCGAAATACCATCACGCCACATACCCAATTGTTTTGCGGCGGCATAGGACACGTCAAGGATCCGACCATTGACATAGGGACCTCGGTCATTGATACGGATGACAACATGTCGTCCATTCACCGCATTCGTCACGCGCACAATGGTTCCGAGCGGCAACGTTCGGTGCGCCGCAGTGAGTCTATGCATATCATAGGGCTCTCCACTCGCCGTCACCCATCCGTGAAAATCATCTCCATACCACGATGCAATTCCTCGCTCTTTCATCCCGATATCCAAGTCCGCTTGTCCTTTGGTCAAACCGGCGCATCCGCCCATGAGCATGCAGCTCGTGACGATAAACGCCCAGATGTACGGTCGTTTGAGACGCATATTCCCTCCGGACTGACTTTCATCAGCACACCGACTGCCCGACATCCGAATGAACGAAAGAAGAAAACAGTACGATGAGCAGCGAAGAATTCGGGGAGGATGAACAGTGGCCCTACCGTATCAAATTCTTCACACCACCGTCAATCCGACCTTGGTCGTCCTTCTTTTGAACGAGTCCGTCATCACAACCGTAGACATTATGGCCCTGGTCACTCATGCAACGCAGACTTTTTATCCTGCCCGCGCAAGCGAAGCACGGCGATGGATCGTCCAGCCAAATCGAATGGATCCCCGCCTTTTAAAAGCCCTATAGATTGTGACTCTTCTTGTACCGCGGTTTCCAGAAGAGGTTCCCAGCGGACGCCGCGCTTGTGCGCCGGCATGGTGAAGGCCAGCGGCTCGTGGTGAGCATTGAGCAGGATGAGAAGCGTATCCCCAATGATGCGGCGCCCCTTTTCATCCTTCTCTTCGATCGCGTCGCCGGCGAGGCGCAAGCCCAGACATCGTACGTACCCTTTGCTCCAATCCTCATCAGTCATGTCCTTCCCATCGGGACGGAACCAAGCGACGTCTTTAACTTCCGATCCCCAAATCTGCCGTCCCTGAAAGAAACGCCTGCGGCGTAGGACCGGGTGTTCGCGGCGCAAGGCGATGAGCTGCTGGACGAACGCGAAGAGCTCGCGAGCCGAGCGGTCCAATTTCCAGTCGTACCAACTCAACTCATTATCCTGACAATAGGCGTTATTGTTGCCCCGTTGTGTACGGCCGATTTCATCGCCGCCACAAATCATCGGCACGCCCTGCGAAAGCAATAAGGTCGCCAGGAAATTCCGCTTTTGCCGGTCTCGCAGCGCGTTCACGTCCGGATCATCGGTGGGTCCCTCTACACCGCAGTTCCAACTGGAATTGTCGTCCGTCCCGTCCCGATTACCTTCCCCGTTGGCCTCATTGTGTTTCTCGTTGTAAGACACCAGATCGTTGAGCGTGAACCCATCGTGGGCCGTCACAAAATTGATGCTGGCATGCGGACGCCTCCCGCTGGTCTCGTATAGATCGCTGCTGCCGGTTAACCGATAGGCCATTTCAGCGGCCTGCCCACCATCGCCTTTCCAATAGCGTCGGATCGTATCGCGATAGCGGCCGTTCCATTCGGCCCACCCGATTGGGAAGTTCCCGACTTGATAGCCGCCTTCCCCAAGGTCCCACGGCTCGGCGATTAACTTCACCTGCGACAACACAGGGTCCTGATGGATGATGTCAAAAAACGCGCTCAAGCGATCGACGTCATGCAGTTCACGAGCAAGCGTCGAGGCCAAATCGAATCGAAACCCATCGATGTGCATCTCCTGCACCCAGTAACGCAGGCTGTCCATGATGAGCTGTAGCGTGCGAGGATGGGTCACGTTCAGCGTATTGCCGGTTCCGGTATAGTCCATGTAGTAGCGCTTATTGTCGGGAACCAACCGATAGTAGGCCGCATTATCGATACCGCGGAACGACATGGTCGGACCGAGATGATTGCCTTCTGCTGTATGGTTATAGACGACATCCAAAATCACTTCGAGCCCCTCGCTATGGAGCGTTTTCACCATGGTCTTAAATTCTCTGACATGCTCGCCGCGCTTCGGCGCGGTGGCGTAGCGAATATCCGGAGAGAAAAAACCGATGGTGTTGTACCCCCAATAATTAGTGAGCCCCTGATCGTGGAGGTGCTTATCCCGAACAAAATGATGCACGGGAAGGAGTTCAACCGCCGTCACGCCCAACGCCTTGAGGTAATCCAAGACCGCCGGCGAGGTTAACCCGGCATAGGTGCCACGCTGCGCCTCCGGCACGTCGGGATGACGGGCAGTAAAGCCCTTGATGTGGACTTCATAAATGACCGTTTGGTCCCACGCCGTACGCAGCAATTGGTCCCCACCCCAAGTAAAGGCCTGATCGATCACGACGCATTTCGGAACGTTCCCCGCATTGTCCCGTTCGTCTTTTGAAAGATCCGCGGCCGGATCGCCTATTCGATAGCCAAACATCGCATCGGTCCATTCGGTCGTGCCGGAGATTGCTTTCGCATAGGGGTCGATTAACAATTTGGCCGGATTGAAGCGATGTCCGGCTTCCGGTTCGTAGGGACCATGGATACGATAGCCATAATGCTGTCCAGGTCGAGCTTCCGGAAGATAGACATGCCACACTTGATCGGTGCGTTCTTCCACGGGTATCCGGTGGGATTCGTGCGCTGAATCGTGGCCGTCAAATAAGCATAACTCCACCTTCGTCGCATTCTCAGAAAAGAGCGCGAAATTGACGCCCTCTCCATCCCACGTAGCGCCAAGAGGGTAGGAGCGCCCCGTCCAGGTTCTCATGATATGGTGGACTCGCTGTCTTGAAGCAATTCGTCCTTTATGAGCCGCTCAGCCTCCAGCCAATCCTCCACATCATGCCCCTCTTCCCGTCCCCGCCGTTCAAACAAATCGTAAGCCTTACGGGCGACACGCGCATAAAATTCGACGTTACTGAATGACGGAGCCTCTTGCATGGCAGGAGGGGACTGGCGTTCACCTGACGTATTTGCAGATTTGGATTTCGCGTCCGCGCCGACAGTGTCTTTCCCTTTATCTTCAGTGCTTGACCGCCGCTTGGCCATACCGCCTCCATGGAACAACGTTCAGAGGAAGAAGCATAGCCAGTGAACGGTTATCCGACCTATCAGTTGAACTCTCGATTTCATGTGGGATAAACACTGGTCTGGATTGCAGCGCCTCCATCTGGCAGACTGAGGCATGACTCAACGAGTATGGCCATTAGATTTCGGCGCCAACCTGATATCCCACAAACCGTCCCATGCCCGATTCAACGTCTGGGCTCCTCACGCAAACCGTGTCGATCTTAAATTACTCGGCCATGGCCGTGGACCGGTTCCTCTGACCCGCCGCTCGGGGGGCCATTTCGAAGCCACCATCTCCGGCGCCAAGGCCGGCGATCGATACGTGTATATTCTTGATGGCGACAAAGAGAGACCGGACCCCGCGTCACGTTCTCAGCCGGAAGGTGTACACGGGCCATCAGAGGTCATCGATCCAGACCAATTCCGCTGGACGGATCAGCACTGGAAGGGGCGCCCTCTTGAGCAACTCATTATTTATGAGCTTCATGTCGGAACATGGACCGACAAAGGAACCTTCCGGGCTGCCATTCCACATCTGACATATCTTCGAGATCTCGGCATCACTGCCGTCGAATTGATGCCGGTCGCACAGTTTCCCGGCGAGCGAAATTGGGGGTACGACGGCGTAGGTCTCTTTGCTCCTCAGTCTACGTATGGCGGACCTCAAGGGCTGAAAGAATTCGTCGATGCGTGCCACCAAACAGACCTCGCGGTGATCTTAGACGTCGTGTACAACCATGTGGGCCCAGAAGGCAACTATCTCCAAGACTTCGGCCCCTACTTCACCGATCGATATCGGACGCCGTGGGGACCGGCCGTCAACTATGACGGGCCGGAGAGTGATGCAGTCCGGCGGTTCATCATCAGTAACGCCTTGTACTGGATCACCGAATATCATATCGATGCGCTGAGATTAGATGCGGTCCACGGTATTTACGATTTCAGCGCGCTTCACATTCTGAAAGAACTGTCCGATGCGGTCCGTACCGAGTCGGAACGAGTAGGGCGACGGGCATTACTCATCGCGGAAAGCGATCTGAACGACAGCCGGATCATCGCTCCATCCACGGAAGGGGGATATGGATTGGATGCCCAGTGGAGCGACGACTTTCACCATGCGCTCCATACCGTCCTGACCGGAGAACGAACCGGCTACTATGAGGATTTTGGGCAACTTACCCAGCTAGCGACAGCGCTCCAAGACGGATTCGTCTATGCGGGCCGGTATTCTCCGCATCGGCGGCGACGCCATGGGAATTCTGTTCGACATCGCCCGCCGCAGCAATTAGTTATTTGCGCACAGAACCACGACCAAATCGGCAATCGGGCATTGGGCGAGCGACTCAGCACGCTAATTTCTTGGGAGGCGTTAAAACTAGCCGCGGCCGCGGCGCTCCTCGCGCCGCAGACCCCGATGCTATTCATGGGTGAGGAATATGGCGAAACGGCGCCATTTCAGTATTTCGTGGATCAT
>JAICXS010000032.1 GCA_025934615.1 Nitrospiraceae bacterium | reverse complement strand
GGTACAACGGTCGAACAGAAACGTCGCGTAAAGGAGGGGAAGGGGCGTCTCTACAGGAGGATGAGAGACGCATCGCCTTCCGGCACGGCAAGACCCCCTCCGCCATCATGGTGTACCCTTGGATGTGGGATTCACCAGGACGAGGAATTCAACGCGAAAATGTCCGGTGTGTACGATATGGTTCCAGCTCTACCGCAAAGAGCATGTTGAGGTCGTCAACCGTCATTCCCGGAGGCAGTCCTTTCTGCCATTCATCAGTATCGAGCGGTAGGCACCAATAGTCGCCTTCGTCCTTCGCAATCGTCCAATCTCGTCCGTCATGGTACACAATCTTTTCTCTCACCTCTGCACCTCCGAGTTCCATTCTTTCGGTAGAGAATGAGCCGCGAGCTCGACGAGTACAGCGCCAAGGCGTAATGGTGTACTGTTGTGCCGACCGGTACACCCATCAGTGAGCAAAACGGTTGCCAAAACTTTCAGGAGTAATAAGCCACTGACAAGGCAGGAATCAGAGAAGAGCGTCTCTATTCGTGTGCGGGTCCGCACGCAATCCCTGTGCGAAAAGCTGATAAAGAGTCAGCATAAAACCTAAACGCATCTCAGAGTCATGATTGGAGATAGGAGGTGACGAGAGCCGAAGGCTGCGACAGAATTTATATTCGTCAGCGTCATACGGGACGCTTCCGGGTTTTCATACGATGAGCGGACTATCGCAGTGATCCTTTAAGGGTATGGACTGCTGAAATCCACGAAGCATTCTTTGGGACCGCCTCCCGCTTAAAACACGCACCACCACTTTGGTGTACGTAAGCGAATGAAACAGCCCATTCAGCATGATCCCTGACTGCACTTCAAGGACACCTTGGATATGATGCTGGTTGACCCACCCTTCACCATGTCATGGAACGACCATCGAAAGGATCAACGTACAACCGGGGCGACTCATGCAGACATACTGCAGAATAGGACTGGTCTGGCTCCTCATCGGCTCAGCGATGCCAATGGACGTTCCGGCGCATGCTGTATCGCTCGCCGATTTAGTGTCATCCCGTGGAACCGTCGCCGGAAACGATGGTCACTTCGACGGCTTTACAGCAACCGTCACCGCTTTATCAGTACAGCCGGCGGGATGCTGTGCTATCTCCGATCTGAATGCGATCAATGTGCTGTCTACGACAATCCCAGGAGGGCCGGCTCTTACCATTACCGGGCCAGAAGTCTCGGGCCACATCCAGGAGCCTAATGCCCCGGCTAGTATCGCTGCACAGTTGTCCATTGGGTATGATGTCCACATTCAGGACCCTCTTTTCCCAGGTGCGCCTCCCTTTCATTTCTTCACCATGCAGGGATTCGGAACAGGCAACGTTGTGCCGAATAGTTCGGCGATCCAGACGGGAAGCATCATGTTTTCTGTCGAAGCGCTTGACCTGCAACATCACTCTCTCGGCTCTTTACAGGGCAGTTCCGTTGGACTCGTTCCGACGCGTGTGATCGCCGCGAGTGTAGCCGGCACGGAATCCACGCTCCATGTGGAAGAGATTATTACCATTCACGCTGACCGTAGTTGTACGGCGAGCGGGGACTGTTCCTATGGATTTGGCGGCACGACGACCGCTTTTTTTGGAGTCATTGCAACTGTTCCCGAACCGCAAAGCTTGCTCCTCATGGTCAGCGGCTTAGGCTTAACTGCCATTCGCTCTTCTGTGCGCCGCAGAAGACGCCAGTAATGACATTCATTCGCTTACTTTTCATCGCGCTTGGAAAGTTTGCTATACTTTCCATGGGAGGCAGTTCCCATGGGAACTCAAAAAAGAACAACTCGTCTTCGGACAGCCGTGCTCAGTTTCGCCCTGCTCATGATGGTCACGGCTGAGGCACCGGGACAAGTTTTGATCAGCACGCTTCTCACTTCGGTGGAATCGTCTAATTTGGAATTGGTCACACTTCAAGGAATTGTGCATCTCACACGAGCCCGCTCTCGACAACTAGGGGGAACCTGTGGAGCAACGGCCTTTACCCTGGTTGATGATTCTGGATCCATCGAAGTGACCGTCCGCCGCGCGGGACGATTGTTGCAGCCCCTCCGAGACGGAGACCGTATCCAGGTTACGGCGCAGGTGCATGTGTTTCGCAATAACGTCCAGCTGCCACTCCTCGTTTGCCTCGACGCGACGGAGATTCAGCATCTCCCGAGCTAGTCCGCCCCTGAGCCTGGCTTCTCCCATCATGGCGATCCTCCATGAAAAGATTCGACTTGCACAAGGCCGTAAAGCCCCGGCGGCTGATAGCTGGCTTCCTTGCTGAGAGACGCCTTTCCCCGCCACCAACTGATAGGCAGTGCGCATGGCTTCGTTTTACACTTCGACAGACATTCATCGAAGGGAGTTTATCATGCGGATATTCATTGCCATAGTAACAGTGGCGTTATGCCTGTCCTCCTCGGTTGGTAATGCGGCTTTAGAAACTCAAATCGTCGATAAGGACTGTTGGGTTGAACTCTACGAAGACGATGACTTCGATCGAGATGATCCCTTCCTTCGCCTGCAAGGGCCGGCTCAATTTGCCACACTTGATAATCTCGAAGGAAAGGATTGGGGCAATGACATTGAAAGCATTATCATGGGCCCGAATGCCTATATGAAAGCCTATGATCGAAGGGATTTTAAAGGAAATGAAATGGCTTTTGTGCCCAATCAACGCGTCAAAGACCTAGGCAAGTTTGACATGGCTAATGCGATCGATTCTTTTAAGCTGACGTGCGGAAAGGGACCGGACTCCCCTAGTCGCTAAGATTTATCCATGGGCGATCAAGGAGACCGGCTAGGCGCGTCGTTGTGGCGACAGTTCCTAGACGAAGAATGGCCCTCGCAGCCAAGTAGCAACACATAGGTAAGCATGCCATGGAATGTGCATGAAACCCAACGATGACAGGAAGCGGTTCTCTAATCGTCTCGTCGTCCGAGAAAGTGAATGCGCTCCTCGCCTCGCAAATGCTCCGGGCGAATGATATAGGTGCCTAGGATACTGGTGGTCCAGACCGCCTTTGCCGTCTCAGCGTTACCTCCGGACAGTACGTAGGCGAAGCCGCCTACAATACCGCCGAGCGCCGCAAAGGTGCTTTTCGCAAGGCAATAAGGAACCGTAGCCGCCCAACCCGCTACTTTAATTCCGGTCCCTTCTTCAGCCGACGACCCCGACGAGGCATCAGCTAAGACCGACACCGGCGAGACAACATTCAAACTCACGATAAGACAGACCATGCCTGCCAGCTTTATTCCAGCGTTCAACGACCTCATAGAAGAAACCCCTTTTATGGACTCCAATCCGGTCAGCGTAACCATGACCGCCGTCGGCCAAGGCATTCATAAAGATTCTGTTTGATTCGCTACCACTCTCTACACTCATCAAAACATGTCGCTATACGGTTTACCATATCAAGGCCTTAGCACTTCATGTAAGCTGACACAAACCATCCTTAACAGAGAGTGTGTTGTAAGCACTGGAGCCCGCATTGTAAGTCTATTTGTTGTTCCACCTTCCTGTAGGCCTGACTTCCCCTCATTGAGGACCGTTTTCAACAGATGAGTGTCACGCAATACGGCCGGACACGCCCGTCATTTTGATCAGCGGCCGCTTTTTAACTACGGCAACCATCATCCATTCCTATGCGCGGTGAGCGTGATTACCCGGCGTGCGCTGAGAGCGCTGAAGAATACAAACTATGACAGCGCTGCTGCGTCGTTCGGTTATTGATTGAGAGTGGAAGGCGGATGGAGCGGCGTGATAGGGACATCCAGGGCGCGCGGCGCAATAAGGTTGAGGGCCGGCACCACTTGGTGTAATTGAAATTGCGCGCGGACCTTGAATGACGGCAGCCTATCTTCGGCATGTCCGACTTCTTCAGCCGGCGGAGGAGAAGTCCGCGCGAATGATTCGAATCCCTTTGCCGACAGCCACTGTTGCAATCCCTTGCGAGCGGCCGCCAGCGCAGCCCGATCGAACTCCTGGTCTCCTGATGGCCGCAGGAGCCGTGGCTCCTGCCGGATGTGCTCGTTCGCAGGATCAAGACTAACTATCACCACAGACGAGCGTACACTGCTTGTCATATATCCAACGCTCCAGGGTCGGGCCGTTACCGGAGGAAACCACGCCGCCTCCATCAAGCCCCGGAGCGGCGACACGCGATCCGACATCGCCTTATCCTGCTCCGTCTCTCGTTGGTGACGCTCCGAACGGCTCTCGGATAACGGCGCTCGGGACTCTCGCTCGTTCGGCTGATCGATCGCTTTTTGAATGTCAAGCCGGACCGTCGCACGTTCCTGGGAAACACGATCGAGTGTGACTCTCATGGAGGCGATGGCAGCCGTCTGATCCGGCGTCAACTCCCCAAACCTGGCTTCCGACGGCAGAACAAACGTACGCTTGATGCGGATGGTCGAACCATCGAGCGCAATCCAGTTGGAGAGCGCCCACTCGCGAAAGTTTGAATAGACGGCAATGGTTCGGCCTTCCTCAGACAGCAAACGCAGGTACAGACGGCGCGTGAATGGTTTCTCACGAGCCAACGCCTCGATCAACTCGGGATGCCGAGAAAACTGTACGACCACCGAAGCATCAGAATCCGACGGCTGAAGAACGATCCCACCGATCTCCGCCAACGCCGCAAGCGCTTGATCAATGACGGGTGCCGACAACCGAATGTGCACGGGGATACGCAAGCCGCTTCGTCCTCCTTCTCTTGCCTCGGGAGAAGGTCGGCCGACGTCCATCTCAAGCGCCATCGCCAATCGCTCCACGATCCGATTCAGCACAGGCCCATCCGCGTGACTCTGTCCTGGGTTCCGCCATGCCCCGGGCGGGAGGCGTTCCAACGTTCGCGCAATATGGCTCTGCACGATCGTATTGTTCGGATTCAATGCCAGCGCGCGTTCGTATTCTTCAAGCGCCTCGAATAGCTTACCCTCTCTCGATAACTGCTCGCCATTATGGTCCGCTTTTGCCGTTTGAAGGATCTGGGGACCAGCTCGCGGCATAGTGACGGCATCTCCGACAGGGGCTAAAAACAACGCCTGCAGCCTCGCCACCAGGAGCCGAGCCACGGTCGCCACATCATCGAGGCGCCCGTCTGCTGAGACGGCTCCCAAGACCGTTCCTTGTTCGACCCCGATCAATTGCGCGTTCAGCCGAAGTACGCCATCCGCCACGATCATGCGGCCAATTACCAATACGTTCGCCCCGATCAGCCGGCCGATTTTGACCGTGGACTCATCAGTCACGCGGCCGGACAATTGAAAGGCCTGCTCCCGAATAATTTCGTCGACCCGCTCTCGCTGGACGATGATCAGCGAGGGATTATTTGCCAATTCAGCGATCAGCATATCCACCATGCCGGTACGCAGCCACGCGAGGTCCGGCCTTCCCGTTCGATCCTCGAAGGAGAAGATGGAGAGCACGGTGGGCGTAGGAAGTTGAATGCGGGAATGAGGCGGGGAAGACAACGGAATCGGCGATGAAGGAGCAGAGTGTGTTGGGACTTCGCTGCATGCAGGGATAATCATCACGAGACAGGCGAGGCCAAGCTCAATATGTTGGAGTCGGCTCTTCACCGTCCGCCGTCTCGCTTCGGCTCCCCGCGGCAGAGCGTGTCCCACTTCGACATGTCGGGCTCGAGTCCACACGCACGAAGATAATCCATATCCGCTACAATGGATGGTCCATCGATGCTTGCCGCTTGCTCTTCGAGAACATTGGCGATATGGACGGCGGCTAATGGACTGAACGTGTGACCGGCCGAGCGTCCCGGATCGTGATGAAAGGCCACGGCTTCCACAATCGGATCGCTGAGTCCCCACGTTCCGAGTAAATATCCTCCGACCTCAGCGTGGGTCGCGCCCAGCACTTGGCGTTCGGCTTCCCATTCGGCGATCCCTTGATTCATCAAGGCCAACGTCTCAGTGTATTGGTCCGGAGTATTCGTGGCCAAAACGAGCAAGCCGACGTCGTGCAGCAGACCGGCGGTAAACGCATCTTCTTCCATGCTGCGGGCCCCCGCCCCTTGTTCTTTGGCAATCATACGCGCATAGCGGCCTGTGATCATCCCATGATTCCAGAGAATGTCGAGGGAAAAGAACGTCTGGGCCGAGGATTCAAATTGGGAAAAGACCTTCATGGAGAGAACCAGAGACTTAATTGTCTCGAGACCCAATAATGCAACCGCTTGGGTCGCGCTGGAGATGCGCCGCGACAGACCGTAAAAGGGTGAATTGACGACCTGAAGCATCTTGGTCAGCATGCCCGGGTCCTTGGCGATAATCTGTCCGATCTTGTCGATTGACGCATCCGGCGATTGCAATTCTTGCATCACTTCTCGATACAAGGTCGGCAGGCTCGGCAACGTGTGCATGCCGGAAACCAGCTTAAGTAGGACTGCATTGCTCAACAGGTCCTGAATCGCACACGCGCGCGTGACCGTCGATTGAAACACCTTGAGCGGACTCGATTTCGGCAGACACTGATGAACCGAACCGGCCGGGCCCAGCGCCGCCTCTTGATCCGATGGCTCGGTAAGCAGAATCCGCACGACATGAGGGTATCCTTTTTTCACTTCTTCCAAAAGCTGTACGCCGTCCTTCCCCGGCATGCGCAGATCCGTCATGATCAGATCACACTGCTGAGCGGCCAGCGTTGTCAGCGCCTCCTGACCGCTCCCGACGTTCACCATCTTCCATTCCGATTCCAGCGGTTTCAGGAGGCGGGACAAGCGTTCACCCATCTTCGGGTCATCGTCAACGAGTACAATTGTTTTCACGCGTGACCTATGCAATGAGGTTGTCTTATGTCACCATGGGCGGAACGGCGCCGCAGACAAGCGCCGGGAAATGCAGATACGACCTTTATCGGCACAGAACCCGATGGACTTAACCATTTCAGCCCATTCGGCATTCCTATCACATCATAAGAAGTGGACAGACACCGTTCCGTCAGTCTGCCTTTATGCCCCCCTCTAAGACATAAGCGAGGCCGGGTACTCTCGTAAGTATCCCTCCCGTGACTATTACTAATGTTTCTCACGCAACAATGCGCTTTTCTCTGATAGTCGTGAGAGGCGGTACCATATACAAGTAACGCATGCGACGCCAAGAACTATCCAGTGCGCGAGGCGACTCCCGCCGTCGGCCTGAAGACTTGACCCCACGCGAGCAGCAAATCCTCGGACTTATTTGGTCAGGGTTGAAGAATCGAGAAATTGCGACCCGTCTCAAAATCAGCGTCAAAACCGTCGAAGCGCACCGTGCCACCATGATGAAGAAAGTTCGGGTCAGCAATACGGCTCAGCTTTTAAAGGCTGCCATTCAGGACCGCTTGATCCAACTCGGATAGTCTCATCCGTTTTCTTCCGCCTTGTTCACAGCCGATCCCACCAATAGATAGTTTCGACGATTCATCGTCGGCCATACCTCGTTGAGAAACGGTCTGCCCACGAAAGCTCCTGCCGCTGCGATAAAGAGGAGAGAAATCTCATGACGCCTGCCGATTGATGATCTTTACGGCAAGCTTTTCAGAATGGTATAAGAGTCATCCCAAACGACGACGCGTGGCGGTGTAGCTCAGTTGGTAGAGCAGCGGACTCATAAGCCGCGGGTCCCCCGTTCAATCCGGGGCACCGCCACCAAAAACTTCTTGGCGTTTCCGTAGCTTAGGATTCGGCTGCTCATAGGCCCTCAATTCCTCCCTCACATGATTTTCCGTTTCCGGGTCCCGTTGGAATTGAAGTAAGGGCTTGCGGCGTCTCCGGCGCTTCTACCAATTCCGGTTCCTGCTTCCTCTCTGACTTCATGGCTCCATAACTTACAAAACGATATATTTGACGCTACAATGAGGGTTTGATAGGGTTTTGCCTTATAGTTCGGTCTCCACCAGATGGAACAGGTGCCTAGAATTTCTGGGATATCCCGCGTACCTCATGTGGTGATGCTACCCTTGCTGTCAAAGCGGCAGACAAACTCTCAGGGACTTCGGAATCCGGCTGTTTTTCAGGAGGATGGTCCAATGCGCAGGCGTGAACGATGGACAGAACCCGATATCTTTGCCTTACCACATGGCGAACACGACTATTTTGATCGAAAAAGCGGCCGGCTCTTTGGGGAGAACCCAGCCTCGAACAAAGACGCCATCATCCGTACTGTTTCCAAAGCACTCTCAGCATTTTCCAATACCGAAGGCGGCCATCTGGTGCTCGGGGTGACCGATGACGGGACTCTCGACGGAGTCCCTAATCACGTTGGCTCGACTTCCACACGAGACTGGCTTGAGCAACAGATTCCGAATCTCGTCGAGCCTACCCTTCATGAGTTCCGAATTCACAACGTCGAAAAGTCCGCAAAGTCGAACATCCCCAAGGGCCGTGAGGTCATCGCCATCGACGTCGAGGACAGCCTTGAAATCCGTCAAGCGAACGATTGTGTTTACTACTGCCGCGCTGGAGGACGATCGGTGCCCGCGAAACATTCTTACCTGGAGCAACGCCGTCAGCGCCTGAGGCCTGTACTGGACTTTGAATTGACGGAGGTTCGGCCGATCAATGCCTATAAATGCGAAGAACGTGGGGCAGATTGCCGCTCACAAATGGGGGCTTCAAATCAAGAGTTTCCAAGGAGCTGAAGGGTGCCAGAAGGACTGCTTTTTTTACAGACAAAATTATCCAATAAAAAAAGGGAAATCCTCATGTATCAGGCTGGATGACACTATCCTACCAGAAAGACAACTGCAGGAAGTTATCGACGTGGGGTTTCAGCTCAGTACAGCCCTGCCAATGCAGGAGCAGCTTGCAACTTTGTTCCAGACCATGAGAGTGAACTGTCATCTGGCACTCGAAATCGGTTCGGGGATAGCCAAGTCCTTTGATGTATCTCCCGTCGCCCAGCCGAACGTATTATCGATCTATATCATGACGAAGATGAACTAATGAACTTGCCTAGCGAGCCAAGGATCGCTACCAGCTCTACTGAGGAGTTACTTCCGGCCAAATATTGAGTCAAGGAATGGTGCCCCTATGCCGGTTTTCAGCAGCCATTCTCATCAGGATAAGGATTTTGTGGATGTGTTAGCCGCGCCACTCGATGCGGTACTTAAGTCTGTAAAGGAACCGTGTTGGGCCGACAGCCGTGCCTGATAGAGATCGGGCAGCGTGCCGGTGACGAACAGCAGCTTTCAGTCCTCTGAGGCCTTATGCTCCGGCACAGCCGAGGACGGACGAGCCTGTGTGGCACGGGACCGCCATCGATGTAGGATTTGCTTCGGCCACTCGATCAAGAGCCGTTCTCCGTAGGGAAGCCGCTGTTCGATGAGCCGAAAGGCTCTATAGGATATTGGTCGAAAGACATAATCGGCGCAGCCGTACCACTTGACGATGTGCGCGCCAAAACTGTGCTTGAATTGATAAACTCCATAGCCCTTGTCGGTCTCTTGAGGCGGATAACCGGTTCCCGTACCGCCGAAATCATAGGTGGTGCATCCTTGAGTCATCGCCCATCGCAGCATCTCCCACTGCACCGCCCATCCGGCTCGCTGCATCGAATAATCGTTACTTAAATAGAGCAACGTCGCCGTGGTCCCATATCGTACCGTCATACCTCCCGCCACAGGGGTGCCCTCTTTGCGTGCCAACACGAGACGGGCCATACCCGATTTAATGAACGTTCGATAGAGGGAGTGAAAATAATCCAATCCACGGACAGGAATCCGTTTTTTCTCACCTGTATTCTTCAGCAGCCGATAGAAGCTTTCCATGTCCTGTTCGGTGCATCCTTCCTCAACGACGACACCGCGTTTCGAAGCATGACGCACTTTCGTACGTATCTTGGTCCCTAATCCGGAAAAGACGGCCGCCTCTCCCGGTGCGATGTTGAGCTTCATCTCATATTTCGGCCGATTCCAGTAGGACCATTCTTGATTCACCGGCACAAAGCCGGCCTGCATCACGTAATCGGTAACCGATAGATCGTCATCCTGAACGGGAGGCTCGATCCGCCAAAATATCGCTCCACGTTGACGAGCGAGGAGACTGACCGCATCCACAAGTGCCGGCACCGCCGCATCCCATCCAGTCATGACGGGACCGCGCGGGGAATAGAGTATCGTGCCGAGTGCGCCCGGCAGCCGCTTCGTCAACACGAGTGCCGCCCCGATCCACTCTCCGTCCCGGGCCAGCGCGATATAGTGCGGCTCCCATCCATGGGAGCGCCGAATTTCGCCCCACTCGTATGATTGGTAAATCGTGGCCCCAGGCTGGGCCGTCACGAATCGGTTCCAGTCGTCTCCGCTCGGACGATCGACTCGATATACAGCCGCTCCTTCCGTCGCACGCGCTTGCGAACTGCCAGCCCTTAGCCCACGCACTGCACACTCCTCACGGACGGCCGTTCTGTCTCGAGGCACTGCTCGTAGAGCCTTTCCAGGTCCTTCACGATGCG
>JAICXS010000318.1 GCA_025934615.1 Nitrospiraceae bacterium | reverse complement strand
GGAGTAATGTTGTCAGGGTAGAAACGGGTGTCTCTTTGACCCAGGTACTGTCTGTAGAAGTAGGCCCGGCGCTGATCAAATTGTTTGCGGAAATATCTCATCCGGCGCAGGTGGCCAAAGCGTTAATACGACCTATTCAGCGGTTCGGATTACTCACATCCCGACGGGTGTCGTGGTCTCGTGCCAGGATGAGCGATCTCAGCTTAAGAATAGAATCAAAGCCATGCGTACCCTTCGGGCCAGAATCGTCGAAGCGGAGCGGGAAAAACAAGAAGCTGAGATTGCGCAATCGCGACGCAATCAAGTCGGGACTGGGGACCGGAGTGAAAAAATCAGAACCTATAATTTTCCGCAAAACCGTGTCACCGATCACCGTATTGGGCTGACGTTGCATAAACTCGAACAGGTACTGGCCGGCAATCTAGACGAATTGGTCGAGGCGCTTCGAGCTAATCAGACTACGGTCCGTCAATCCGCTGAATCGTCATGATTGGGTCGGTCCCCCTGATACCTTCCCCATACGAACAGTTTTCCTTGATTTCATCCATAACGATCGGCGAGCTGTGGACTGAGGGAGCGGCTATGTTGGCCAAAGCCGGTATTTCCAATTCCGACAATGAAGCCGTATGGATCCTCGAATCGGTCCTCGGGGTCGATCGGCTGATGCTTCATCTGCGGAAACAGGAGGCGGTGGAAGAACCACGCCGGAGCCAGGCCATGGCCTTGTTCACCCGGCGGGCATCTCGGGAGCCGTTGCAGTATGTCCTCGGCACACAGGAATTCTATGGATTGGATTTTCGGGTCACGCCCGACGTATTAATTCCACGGCCGGAGACGGAACTGCTTGTCGAAGTCGTCAGGCAGCAATGCGCCGGTAACCCGGAACCGCTTCTTGCCGATATCGGTACGGGGTCCGGCTGTGTGGCCATTGCGTTGGCGCGTGCGCTGCCTAAGGCAACATTGTATGCAACGGATCGTTCGCCTTCGGCATTGGCGGTTGCACAAGCGAATGCCAAGCGTCATGGCGTCGGGGACCGCGTGACTTTTTTGCTAGGAGATCTGTTCGCGCCGCTTCAGGAACTTGTGTTACACCGCCGGTTAACTGCCATTGTCTCGAACCCACCGTATATTGCTCAGTGCGAGCTCATGGCGCTGGAACCTGAGGTTCGGTTATTCGAACCGCGCTTGGCTCTGGACGGAGGGCAGGATGGACTGGGTTTCCACCGGCGCCTGGTCCATGAGGCCGTTGCTTTTCTCCAGCCAGACGGCTTACTGGCCATTGAAGTCGGCCAAGGGCAAGCCCATCTAGTTTCTGGTCTAGCACAGGAAGGGGAAAACTACTACAATGTGCGAACTTTTCTAGATATGGCCGGAATAGAACGTGTAGTCTCCGCTAAGAAGAAGTGATGGGAGAGAAAAACGGTCAATGATGAATTGAACTCCGACACGTTTCCATTTATCGTCCGGCGTTTTCTGGTGGTGTAATTTGGATCAAATTATTATCTCGGGCGGTCGCCCCTTAAAAGGGACGGTGAAAATCAGCGGCGCAAAAAATGCCGCCTTGCCGATCCTTGCGTCTAGTCTGCTCGGCGGTGAGTGTGTCATCACGAACGTGCCGCGTGTGGTGGACGTGACGACCATGTGCAAATTGTTGAATATGATGGGCGCTTGGGTTTCTGTGGAGGACAGCCGTGTCGTCATTCATGCGGAACATATCCATTCGACTGAAGCTCCGTACGACCTGGTCAGAAAGATGCGTGCTTCAGTCCTGGTCTTAGGCCCCTTATTGGCCCGCTGGGGGGAAGCAACAGTTTCGCTCCCGGGTGGCTGTGCGATTGGGACGAGACCGGTGGATCTCCATCTGGCGGGACTGACGAAGTTGGGGGCCGAAGTGAGCGTTGAACACGGGTATATCCGGGCGAAAGCGGCCCGTCTCACGGGCGCACGCATATATCTTGACATGCCGACCGTCACCGGAACGGAGAATTTGATGATGGCTGCCTGTTTGGCTGAAGGGACGACGCTCATCGAGAATGCAGCCAAAGAACCTGAAGTGATCGATTTGGCCGCCTCGCTTATCAAGCGGGGCGCGCGCATCGTCGGTGCCGGTTCGGATGTGATTACCATCGAAGGCGTGCATGAACTGCGTGGCATGGATCATGAGGTCATTCCAGACCGCATCGAAGCCGGGACATTCCTGATCGCCGGAAGCATCACTGGAGGAGACGTATGTGTAGATCGGTGTTTGCCTCGGCACTTAGAGGCGGTGACGATGAAGCTTCGCGAGATGGGTTCCAAGGTCAATGAAGAGAAGGAATCGGTTCGCTTGAAATCCGTCGGCCGGCCGAACGGCCTTGATGTTAAGACCTTTACGTATCCCGGCTTTCCAACAGATATGCAAGCGCAGATGATGGCGTTGATGTGCGTCTCGGACGGAACCAGTGTCATTTCGGAAACCATTTTCGAAAGTCGCTTTATGCACGTGCCTGAACTATGCCGAATGGGCGCCGATATTAAAGTCGATGGCCACCATGCCGTGGTGAACGGCAAGGCGACATTGACAGGAGCGCCGGTTATGGCATCCGATCTACGAGCCAGCGCGGGCCTCATTCTAGCGGGACTGGCGGCAGAAGGGGAAACCGAGGTGTCGCGAGTCTATCATTTGGATCGAGGGTATGAGCACATTGAAGACAAACTTCGCGATCTGGGCGCGACCATTCGACGCGTGAAGGCGGCATAGGCCGGGATGATAATGCCATGATGATAACGGTTGCTTTGTCAAAAGGGAAGTTGCTGGAGTACGCGCTTGATCTCTTTCAGCGAGCCGGATTTACGAGCGGAGGATTGTCGGCGGAGAGCCGCAGCCTGGTCATTCCCTGTTACGATCAGGATATGACCCTACTTATTGTCCGGCCGAGCGACGTGCCCACTTACGTAGAGTATGGCGCGGCGGATATTGGCGTTGTCGGCAAAGATATGCTTCTGGAGCAAGACCGCGATGTGTATGAACCGTTGGATTTGCAATTCGGTGCGTGCCGCATTTCGGTCGCCGCCCTCCGTGGTCAGGAACTGCGGGATCGGTTGTCGTCCAAAGTCCGGGTCGCTACCAAATATCCAAATATTACCGAACGCTATTTCAATCAGAAGGGCATTCCGGTCGAAATCATCAAGCTCTACGGCTCCATCGAATTGGCTCCGCTTGTCGGATTGGCCGACCGCATTGTGGACTTGGTTTCCAGTGGGCAAACGTTGAAGGCCCATGACTTGGTTGAAGTGGAACTCATTGCCCAATCGACGGCTCGTCTGATCGTCAATCGGGCCAGTTTGAAAATGAAACATGAACGAGTAACCGATCTCATCACGAGATTGAAGACCGAATTGGGGAAAGCCGGCGCGTCGCGGAGCAAGGCAGTAGCGGGTATGAGGCGCTGAGGGAACGGCCATGAAAGTCATCGCAAGTACAGATCGGGCGTTCAAGCCGGCGGTCAAGCGCATGACTGCGCGATCCAATTTCCAAGTCGGGTCAGTCGAAGCCGTCGTGAAATCCATTCTCAAGGCGGTGGAGCGGGGTGGCGACCGGGCCATCATCCGCTATACGAAAAAGTTCGACCATGTGGCGCTCAAACCGGAGCAGTTCCGTATCGAGTCGGAACAGATTAAAGAAGCCTATTATTCCATTCGGAAGGAAGAGGGCGACGCATTGCGTTATGCGGCCGCTCTGACAGCGTGCTTTTTATGCAGATGGCTGCGCGCGGTTGCAACGACCAAATCCTAGCCGTGACTCCAATCGCCTCGGTGTTTGAAGCGCTGGCGAATAAGACCGTGCTGGGTGCGT
>JAICXS010000432.1 GCA_025934615.1 Nitrospiraceae bacterium | reverse complement strand
TTCGGACAAGCCGGCGTGGATCGCGTGCTCGAAATCATGCAAGGCGAGTTCAAACTGGTGATGGGCAACTGCGGCAGCCAGAACGTGTCGAAAATCACCCGCGACCGCGTGGCGACCCCGGACTGGCGCAGCTAGCGGATATTAGAGACGCTCGAACTTTTCGAATCGCACGTGATCCGTTCTATTTTCCTGCGATTTTGTGTCCAGCAGCCTGCAGGCGACGCAGCAACAGTGAAGCCAGCGCTATATGGTCGAGACACTCATCAGGAGAGTCGTGGATCGCGTATTCATGACCCCTAGGATTTCGGATGGCCATCATCGATCCGGCAAATAGGAATTGAGAACCTTTCTGCTCGTCCTTCTCGGATGCCGTACCGCACGGATTGAGTTTGAGAAGCGGAGATGTCTCGGAGAATACCGCCATCATGAGCTTAAATCCGCTTTTAGAGTGTGACGCTAAACGCCCGACTTCCTTGTCCACGAACTTGAATGCCTCGAACGTAGCCTGAGAGTTCAAACAGTCTCTTCACGATTGTTGGAAGAGCTGGGTGGATGTTCCTGGTCTCAAAGGGATGCTCCGTCGAGGAACGCGGCTCCTCGGCATATCCAAGCCGTCCAATCGATCTTTTGATCCTCTCAAAGGATTCCAATAAATCAGCCATCCAGTAAATTTTCGCGGATGCTCTTGAAGATCTTGTCGTATGTCTCCTGTTCACCAGCTGCCGGAAGATTGATCTAAATTCGCACAGTCAGACCAACATTCCGACCGGCCAAGCCGTCCTCTTGATTGTGCGCGAAAGAGGCTTCGGCTGGCGCGCTTTCCACTTCTGCCGATTTTGTCGCCGGCAATTTGGGTTTCTGCTGAACGCTCGCCGACCGGCGTAAGCAGCTAGCGCCCTAAAGGTATTAGCTTGGCGTATACCGACCCGTTCAGAAGATTGGTCGGTCTGACGGAAATATGGGGCAAAGCCAAGCTTCTCAGCACGTCGGCATCGAGGCTAACAGGAAACGATCTCTTGAGATGATCCAGCACCTGGACCAATACTCCGGTAGCACTTACATATGGATGCTTATCAGCCAAGGCAACTCACCTCTATGTGACACTGTACACACTCCCAAACATTTAGAGCGAGCGATGATTCTGGCTGCGATGGCGGTGGAAGGCCGATCCTTACCGCGATTTACCGTTGTCCTTGAAGTTGACTGAAAAATACGGGTAGTTGTAGTTTGGGCCCTTAGTGGTCTTCTCCAGAAACTGACCGCCGAAGATGTGGCCGAGCCCCACGCCGACGTTGACGTGGCGGTTCAGTTCGTACCAGGTGTAAACGTCGGCTTCGTGACCAATGTGCGTTCCCGACTTTCCGGTCGCATCGCGGACGATCGCTACGCCGGAGGCGTTGTAAAGGGCATCGGTGGGGCTCGCCAGCCGGAAGTCCAGATACTGGCCGGTGACGGTCCAGCGATGCCGCGGCTCGATGGTCAAGCCAACTCGCTGGGCAATGATGTTCTGCCAGCCGAACTGGTCGGTGATGCCGAAGCGATCGTGCGCGGTGGGATACATGGTGTCGAAGGTGCCATGCGTTCCGTCCGTGGGATTCTTGTCGCCGCTGGCGTCGTCGTACTGCCAGAACACTCGCGGCTTCGCCCAGAGCCGATCGACTCGGTATCCAGCGCCAAGAGTTGTTCCCCAGGCGGCGATGCCATTGGGCCCGTCATGACCGTGTTCTCCGATCCATTGCGCGGTGTAGTCGAGCCCCCTTATTGCCCCTTTGAAACGAATCCCGTAGGCCTTTTCGTCCTGCCTGCCTATCTTGACGCCGGCCGTGGTCTCAATCGCCACGCTGGGCTGAACGCGCCAGAGGACGAAGGGCTCGATCGAGGAGTTGGGAATCAAATGGTCGATCCCGCCGTAGGCGCCATAGACATTGTTGCCCTTCTGATGGTGGCTGATCCCTTGCGCGAGCGGAACAACTGCCGATGCCGCAAAGACGCCGAGACGGTATCGCTCATAGTGAAGATTGGTGACCACCGCGTCGTACGATCGCCCCTGCCCGCGCCATTCCGAATCCGCAATGATGGTGTTGTTATAGTTGATGAGCTGCCGTCCCACGCGCACGCTGATCCATTGCCTTTCGGGATCGCCGAATTCGGCGTACGCGAGTTTTAAATCCCACGCGTTCAGATTCGGCGGACCCCATGGCGGCTTCTGCATGAACGGGCGCGCGTCCTGCACCTGCGCCGATACCTTGAACCAGGCAGAAGGGCGGAGGGTCATTAAGAGACGGGAGCGAACCAGAAGATACGAGTCGTCGTTGTTCCACTTAAAGCCGCTGTTGTGGTAGCCCTCATAGCGGAACCGCTCCTCCCATCCGAAGCTGATCCATTTCGGCAACTGTCGATTCAGCAGACTGGCCGGGGCGAGATCGGGGAAATCATAGGGAGCCGTGGAGCCGAAGGTTCGGTATGCCGGGCCGTTCAGGAAGCTCAACGGATTGGAAGCCGGACCGGTGATGTAGCCGCCGGCGTAGGAGCTGGCAGCATGCTGCGTCGTGACGTCGTCCTGAGCGAAAGCGGGGATCGTTAACGACAGCAGGGGAAGTAAGACGGCGGCCGGTAATTTTCCTATCATGAATATATTATATTAATATAGTATGTTGATAGACATAGTCAGGTATAAATAGCCCTTTGTATTCCAATTACTTAGATGGAAAAATGCGCGGGAGGAGTTCGGACGGACCAGGCATGAGGGCCGGGCCAGATCCGGGCGACTGTGCAGAGGGGACGGCGTATTAGAGCGGCGTGACGCTAGACTTGCTCGACCGGCGGCTTGCGCTTGTGCCAATCCGTCTGCGCCTGAAACGCGCGGCCGACGCCGATCAGGTAATTTTCGAACCA
>JAICXS010000431.1 GCA_025934615.1 Nitrospiraceae bacterium | reverse complement strand
GTCCGTGCAGGCGTGTCCACGCCGATGCCATGATCATCGTTGGTGAAAACGCATTGACGAAAACGACGTCGGGATCAAAAGTGCTCAGAGCCGACCAGATACCCGGATTGAGGTAAATATGGCGGGTGTAGCTCAGGTGGAGTCTCATCCCCTTGAGGATGACCACCGAGTAATTCGACGCCACCGGAACGATCCACTCTCGACCCGGCTCAGTCGGAGAGCAGCACAGCACCTGCAGTTTGTCGCTCTGCGATTTGCATACGGCTTCGAAGACCGCGTGCATGTACGGCGCAATGATGTTCGTAACGTAGGCTATTCTCATTCGTGATCGAGACCAATTGATGGGACGCCGCCAGGACAGCCTGTCGCGGCCACTAAAGACGTCAAAACGTTCGTCTGCTCATGTGCCAGAGGCCGCGCGATCGATAGCGTGGGAGTATATGCCCATCAATCGTTCGAGGTTATGCTGATCGGTATATTCTTCTTCGAACGCCAGCCGCGCTCCTTGGCCGAGAGTGGTCGCCAAGTGACGATCTTCAAGCAAGAGTTGTATGGCATTCTTCCAAGATTCGTGGTGACCGACATCTCTGGTCAGGCCGGAAATACCGTCCTCGATGACTTCCCCCAGCGAGCCAATTCGGGACGCTATGACCGGCGTGCCGATGGAAAATGCCTCCAGAACGATCATGGGAAATCCTTCAAACCAGCGGGAAGGCACCGCCACAACGGCTGCGCTCTTGATGCGTTCAATGACCTCTTCGTGCGCTAGCCGGCCCCGAAATACGACGTTGGCCGGCGCGCGTGCTTGGAGGCGTTCCCGTTCAGGACCATCGCCGATGATTTCGAAGGTGGCGTCAACCGATCGCGCCAGCTCGATCAGGAAGTCGACGCCTTTCTCCGCACTCAGCCTTCCGACAAAAAGCACGCGCCTGTCCCGTACAGGTGACCCGACGCCGTGGTCAGGCACTGAATTCGGTTTCACGACGATCTGCTTGGCCGAATAGCCATCGGCTGTCATCTGATCTCGCGCGAACTCCGTTAACGCGATCAAGGTCAGACGAGAGGGATAGGCATCATATAATTGGCGGAAGCGGCGGCCGACGCGTGTAACGGCAAACGTCGCCAGCCGCGAGTGATGGTAACATCCATGGGTCATCGCCGGCAGTCTTGCCGGCCGATTCAGGCATAATTGGCAGATAGCGTCGTGTCGCAAGAACATGCCGTTGGCGCAGATATGTCGAAAGTTATGAAGCGTTTGCAGGGCGGGAATCCTGCGCTCGACGACATGTCGGACAGCGCCCGGGGTCATCCTCGGAAAAAAGTTATGAAAATGCACGACCTCAGGTGAAAGTGACGAAATCCGCTCGGAAAGCGCCTCGACCATGCGACGGCTATCAAGGATGTTGAGGGTTGTTTCTACCTTCGCGAAAAAGCCGTCAATTTGATCATTGGACACTATGAATTTTGCAACCTCGTGTCCGGCCGCGGAGAGCAGATTTGCCTCCTGTTCAAATACCACATCCTCGCCGCCGCGTTGCTGGTATCTGTTATGAGCTAATAGGATGCGCATCGTCATTCTGATCGGTCGTGCTTGAGCTGATTTCACCCGTATTGTGCTGCGGTGCTGCCATCGAATGTTGTGGCATACACCGCCTTGTTTTTCAGCGATATCCGTAGCGTATCCATCGACCCATTGCCAGTTGTTTGGCTTGCCATAGTTAGTGCGCCGGACCGCGGCGGGTCGTTTGGTAAGGGGATCGATCATGCTGCATCGAAACGACGGGTCTATGAGGTGAAGCCTATATTTGCTATTGGTGCGGGCGGGATGTGTGTGCTGGATGATGGATCGTTTCATGGCGTCTTGCCCGTCTCGCGAGAGAGCTGCCTTTCATTTTCTTCCCGGGAGACTCCGTTTTCTGAGGCAATCGGCGATGATTGTAGACCTCGACCGTACGGGCGGAGATCTAGGTAGGGTTGGTTCGGCTGGCGATTATGAAATGCGTGTGAGTTTAGGTCGGATCGCAGCGGCGCGGTGCTATTGGGGAATGAGGTGCGCCTTCCTGGTGGCGTCCGTGGGCGGGCTGTTCGGATCGTCCCCTGGCCTGGCCATGGACGTGGAGCACGGCGGGACCCGGGTCACTCATTCTTCGCCGACCGACAAATATTCCTACTCCTTACCGGGCTATTACGCCTCCAACGATGCCTGGGGTATGAAGGATCGCACCGACAGGGTTGACTATTCAACCTCGGTCACGCTCGATCCGGCGCATTTCGAGAGCGGTACATCCTTTTCGTGGAGGTATCCCCGAAATATTGGCCGCGTCTTCGGATACCCCCACATCGGCTATGATCCGCGCGCAGTTGGCGTGAATCCGACTCAAGCTGCCGATTTTGCAGATATCTCGGCCAGCTTCGCCGTGCACCTTTCCAATACCGCGGATTCGACGGCTGCCTTTGACATCTGGTTCAACAATCAACCGAACGGCCCGTGGGAAACGACGAGCGTGGAGCTCTTGGTCGAGGTTCATCCGACTTCACGCCCATCCGTCGGACGTAGAATGTTTGCGCGACTGCGCCACTTGCTTCGCTCTTCTGAGCCACCGCCGCCCTTCATGATGACGGGATCTGGTCTCGCTGGCGCCACCGTAAGCATTTCGCATCCGAGTGCGGGGGGGGCGAGCTGGAATTTCATAGACGTGAAATTGCCCGAGGACATGATGTCGGGCAGCTTGAGCTTGTCGAACATCATCAAGGAATTGATTTGGGACGGAGTAATGACCGGCAACGAGTACCTTACCACACTGCAGTTTGGGTCTGAGGTTCTTGGCGGGACCGGAAGCCTCCAGATCGACAAGTTGAGCTATGATTTGTCGGCGAAACCGAATTCGGTGAGCG
>JAICXS010000216.1 GCA_025934615.1 Nitrospiraceae bacterium | reverse complement strand
TTGCCTGTCGTCACGGCGACTACAATTCTCGACGGCCCTGTTTCCAACACCGTACAAGACGCCGCGGCATCCAATTCAATCACCTGCCCGGCCTTTCCCCCTCCCTTCATTAAAACTTCCCACAAGTCATGACCCAGGTCTTTGACAAAAATCATGTCGACTTTCCCTCCGCCCGGTCGTTTGCGACCGATCAGGCGGACGGGAAGGACCTTCGTATTATTCACGACGAGCAGATCGCCCGGGTCAAGGAGCGCAGGCAGATCGGCCACGCGATGATGGGCGTGCGCGCGGCTCTGTCGAGAAACGACGAACAGACGCGCGTGATCGCGTGGCTCCACGGGACGATCCGCCACGAGAGCCGGATCGAAGGGGAAGTCAAATTCAGAGAGTAACATTACGGATTGGAAAGACGGAGTGATGCGGTTTGTTTCAACTCAGTGCCCGGAAAGTAATAGCGCAGAATCGCATCGTAGGGATAGCCTTGGCCGGCCAGTTCCTTCGCCCCCCATTGGCATAGTCCCACGGCATGCCCGGAACCGCGACCTGCTAAAACCACCATACGGTCCAGGGCTTCGATTTCGAACTGAGTGCTTGGAATCACGCTATAGCCGACTGCCTTACGAAAATCTTGGCCGCGAAGAATGACTTCTCCATCGGAGTGCAAGATTCGAATTTTATCCACCCGGCCCGCACGGCTGTAGAGAAACGGCGTGACGGTAGCAATGGTTCCCACCGGGATACCTTGTTTTCTAAGCGATTGCTCAAGAGACAGCACCGGCAATTCAACCCGCCATTGGTAATAGGGGGAATTCTCATCGAACGGACATTCGACGCCCTTGAGGTACGGCAGGTCTTTGGACCACACGTTCATCGCATCTTCGGTCGGCCCCGCTGCCGTGGAGGAAAACGCCGCAAGGATGGGAACGTCTTGGTACGTGATCACGATGTCCCGGGTCGCTTCAACGGCCTGCTGGACCCGCTCATCGACACCCTGGCGACCCCGGTATACCTGATCTTGGGTGCTGGCGACCACATCGAATTCGCGCCCGGCATTGGCCAAGCGCTGGTACAAGGCATAGGTTCGGGTAGCGACGGCCTGGACCTTGAGCGCTTCCAAATGCCAGCCGGCGCTCATTTCAGAGGGCACCACTCCCTTCACATACTCTTCGATATCTATATCGTTAATGATCAGCATCGCCCCATCGCGCGCCATGATCTGAAGCGCCCCGCCGATACGCAGCGACTGCGAGGGCGGGGTAGACAACGGGATTTTCTTCAGGGCGCCACCGAAGTCTCGAGTTGGAGCGGCTATCACCTGGCTTGTGATCACGACTGATAGATCTCCTCCGCGAGCATGAACCCCCGCCACGGGAGAATGAACCCGCGTCCCATTCATGACGAGATGGCCTGCCGCAACCGACACCGTGACCGGGCGAGTCGCCGAACGTCGCTCACCATTGGCAAAGGTAACAATGAGGCCTCGATCGCCCTGAACCGTCACCTTCTTCGCTTGTTGCTCCAGTAACACGCGGATAGATTGCGCAGCCGATGCGGCGTCCGCCATACACCACGGCACCACGGTCAGCATAATCCACAACACGTATTTCATTGGTTTACCGTTTCAGAAACACAGAGATCAGATAGAGTACGACACTGAGCGCAACGCTGACCAGAATACTGGTTGCCAGCGGGAAGTAGAACGTCACGTGGTCGCGCTTGAAGAGCAAGTCTCCAGGTAGTTTACCGAGCCATCCGAATGCCGACCCACCGGGCAGTTTGCCGAAGAGGATCATGAGGCCGCCGACGATGATCAGCGCAATTCCCAAGACAAGCAGAAGCTTGCCCATGCCGCTCAAGTCGGACACGGATTACCTCACGAGCAGTTCCGCGATCTGCACAGCATTTGTCGCGGCTCCTTTTCGGAGATTATCGGCGACAACCCACAGGTTCAACCCATTGGGAATCGATTCGTCTTCCCGAATGCGTCCCACGTAGACGTCGTCTTTCCCCGCTACATCCAATGGCATCGGATAAATCTTATGCTCGGGATCATCGTACAGTATGACTCCGGGAGCGGTCGAAAGCAGGGCTCGCGCCTCATTGGCCGTGAGCTTTTGTTCCGTTTCAATGTTCACGGCTTCGGAATGACCGACATACACGGGAACCCGTACCGTCGTGGCCGTAACTTGGATTGAGGCATCGCCCATGATCTTTCGTGTTTCGTTGACCATCTTCATTTCTTCCTTCGTATACCCGGACGGAAGAAAATCATCGATATGCGGAAGGCAGTTGAACGCGATTTGGTACGGATAGACTTTCGGCTCCGCGGCCCGAAAGCTTAAGAGATCCCGGCACTCGTCCATGAGTTCATCCATGGCTTCTTTGCCCGTCCCGGAAACGGCTTGAAATGTAGTCACGACAATGCGTTTAATCCGAACCCGATCATGCAACGGCTTGAGCGCGACGACCATCTGGATGGTCGAACAATTGGGATTCGCAATAATATTCCCATGATGTTCCAGATCATGCGGATTGACTTCCGGCACGACGAGCGGCACCTCTTTGTCCATGCGCCATGCCGAGCTGTTATCGATGACGACTGCTCCCGCCTTTGCCGCAATGGGAGCATACTTCCGACTCACTTCGGCGCCGGCCGAAAATAACGCAATATCGATTCCGGCAAACGAATCTTTCGTCAGCTCCTCAATGGTAATGTCCTGATCCTGGAACACAACTGTTTCGCCGGCAGAACGCGCGGAGGCCAGAGGAAGCAGTGTTTCCACCGGAAACTTACGCTCCTCCAGAACCGCGATCATTTCCGCGCCGACCGCACCCGTCGCGCCCACGACGGCGACACGGTAAGCGGGTTTTTTGTTAAACATGCAACGCTCCATCTAGTAAACAATCAACCCAAGGAAATGTATCTACGCTTTTGCCTTTTTACCTTTACTTTTAACGTGCGATCACTCGGACGCGATGATTGAACGTATCCGCAATATAGATATGACCGTGATGATCCACCGCGACGCCAAACGGATAGTTCAAGGCGGCCTCGAGCGGCACGCCGCCATCCTCGCTGTATCCCGCGTGACCGGAGCCGGCCACGCGAGTGATGATCTTTTTCTCCCGATGCCAACGCCGAATGAGATGACTGTCGGAGTCGGTGATCAAGAGATGTCCGTCGGCATCGAGTGCAATCCCATACGGCCGTGAGAGACTGGTGGAAAACTCATGCGGGTTGCCTTGATAGCGATACTCATTGCCGTCTCCCGCCACCGTCGTCATGATCCCCGTCTCTGCATCAACTTTTCGAATCCGCCCGTTAAAGGTATCCGCGATATACAGTGTACCATCGACATCCACGGCCAGCCCGCTCGGGCCGGATAGACATGCCTCGTGGCCAAGCATGCCATCGCCGGAATACCCCGCTTCTCCCGTGCCGGCGATTGTCGTGATCATCCCGGTCTCAAGATCGACTCGGCGTACTCGATGGTTACTCTGATCGGCGATATACAGATGACTTTTTTGATCCAATGCCAATGCCGTCGGTTCGTTGAGCGCGGCTGAAATTGCCGGCCCGCCATCGCCCGACCATCGCTTCTGGCCGGTGCCTGCGATAGTGCTGATAATGCCGCTCTTCGCATCGATCTTCCGGACGCGATGATTCATCGTATCCGCGATGTAGACATGCCCGTGCTCGTCGACGGCCACGGCACCCGGAAAATTCAAGAGCGCCTCCACGGCACAACCGCCATCGCCACTAAACCGTTTCGCTCCTGTCTGCGTGCCGGTCACGAACCGAACAGTTCCGCTGACGTCTCTGGACTGCGTAAATCTGGAGGTCATCTCTTGTGTCGGTCCACTCAAGAGGTCGTCCTCATCCATCGGGAGAGGATCGTCATGTACACCGCCACGATCGCCGTCCTCTACAGATTCTGTCGGGCGGCCGGCAATCGTGACGATCACACCGGTCTCGAGATCAACCCGCCTGATGACGTGATTTTCTGAATCGGCGATGTACAGAGAGCCGGTGCGATCGACCGCGATATTTTTCGGCTCGTTGAGGCTGGCCATAACGGCCGGGCCGCCGTCGCCGGCATGGGCGGCCTTACCATTTCCTGCCACCGTATGGATTAGTCCTGGCTTGGTTGACACGACCACCGGGCTTCTCCTAACTCCGAGTCAGGTGCTTTACAATCGCCTCGCCCATTTCGACGGTCCCGACCAATTGGCATCCCGGCCCCTGAATGTCTTTGGTGCGATAGCCTTGTTCGAGGGCACGGAGGATAGCCTGCTCAATGGCCTCGGCTTCTTTGTCCAGGTGAAAGCTATAGCTCACGAGCATGGCAGCCGACGCGATCGTCGCGATCGGATTCGCGATGTTTTTTCCGGCAATGTCGGGAGCGCTGCCGTGAATCGGTTCATACAGACCCACGCGTGCCCCAATACTGGCCGATGGTAACATCCCAATCGAGCCGGTCAGCATGGCGGCTTCGTCGCTCAAAATATCTCCGAACATGTTGGTGGTCACGATCACATCAAATTGTCTTGGATTCCGCACCAGCTGCATCGCGCAGTTATCCACGTACATGTGGCTCAATTCAACATCCGGATAACCTTTGTGCACCTCGATCACGACTCGTCGCCAGAGTTCGGACGACTCCAACACATTCGCCTTGTCGACCGAAGTTACCTTGCGCTTCCGCTTTCTCGCCGCCTCGAAGGCCACAACAGCGATGCGGCGAATTTCCTCCGTCGTATACACTTCCGTATTGATGCCGCGTTCGCCGGTCGGCGTTTTCTCGATGCCTTTCGGTTT
>JAICXS010000129.1 GCA_025934615.1 Nitrospiraceae bacterium | reverse complement strand
GCCGAGGCACATCGCACGCTGGAGCAGATGGCAATGAAAGATGGATTGACCGACCTGTATAACCGACGGGCGTTTGATCAGTTTCTTAGCCAAGAAGTCAAGTCGGCAGCGCGGTATCGATCTCCGGTCTGCCTTTTGCTTGGGGACGTGGACAATTTCAAACTGGTCAACGATCGTTTTGGGCATCCTGTCGGGGATGCACTCTTAAAAGAAGTGGCGACCGTGCTCAGACATTCGTTGCGTGAAGTCGATCGGGTCGCTCGCTACGGCGGAGAAGAGTTCGCCATGATCCTTCCCCGGACCGACGTAGCGTCGGGGAGAGTTCTGGCCAATCGTATACGAGAACGAATAGAGCGGCATGTATTCTTGATCCAGCGCGTGCCCATTCGACTGACGCTCAGTTTAGGCGTGGCCGGGTTCACTCCACCTTTAATGGGAACAAATGAAGACTTAATCGGCGCTGCGGACCGCGCCCTCTACCAGGCAAAAGCGCGCGGCCGAAATCGCGTGGAAATCCAGGAGGAAACGGTGCCACGGAGACGTACGGTGCCCGCATATGCCCCGTAATCCGAGAAGCGAGAGCTGTATGCAGGAGCAAAAGAGAACCGTTATGGTTGACGACCGAAGAGAATGGCTTCGCATCGACGACTGTTTGCTCTTGGAGTATCACTTAGTCGGTGACATGACGTGCCCGGTTTCCTTTCCCGGAGAGCGTGCTGCAGAAGAATTGATTACCACTTTTATCACCAAACCGACAGAAGACTTACTGGCCGCGCATCCTCACGAGGCGGAATCCGTACTCGTGCCGTGGTTAAAGAAAATTGATTGGGTGTTGGAATCTATTCTGCAACGGCTGGTCCGCATGAGCAAGGAGGGGATCGCCTTACCGAAGTGCACCGATGTCAATATTAGCGGCGGCGGCATTAGCTTTACCACTCCTCGACGATTTGAGGAACACGATCAGCTTGATCTTCGGGTGATTCTGCCCCCTTTTACACCGATCCAGGCAAGGGTTGAAATTACGCGTGTCATTGCAATGAAGAGCGAAAGTGGAACGGACGGCTGGTATACGGCCACCCGATTTATGCAGATCACTCAAGACGACCACGAATGCTTGATTCGTCACATTCTTCACACCCAAGCGGAACGGCTGAGGGCGCGCCATGCGATGCAGGATGCCGCCGACTAACCGGATTAATCATCAATCGGCCGGCTCACGATAACACGGCTGCTATTATCCCGCGAATATCCACGCCATGACCTGGTTTCATGGGTCCGTCTCATCCATCCGCTGCCGTTCATTCCGCGACTGGCGTCTTTTCCGTTAAGAGATGGGAGACCAATTGTTGGGCGATGCCAAGGAAAGCCCGTGCGGCAGGAGACTCCGGCGCCGCTTCGACGACCGGAAGGTAGGTGCGCACGGAATGTTCGACGGCGCGATCATCTGGGATTTCGCCTAACAAGGTCAACTCACCGCCGACATACTGCCGTAAGAGCTTTTGAAGCTGCAGCGTATTCACCTTCGAACGGGTACTGGTGCGATTGAGGACCAACAGGGGCCGAAAGGCCTCCAAGGCCTGCCTGGCAATCGCTTGCGCCGCCTCGTCGGTCTTTCCGGACGCAAGGAAAATTTCTTCTACGCTTGCGAAATCACCCTCGGCTAACGACGCGTTAATCGGATTGTTGCTGAGAAAGTGCGACAGCACTCGCCGAATAGCCGCCAGCTTGATGAAGCGGTAGAGGTCTAGGACCGATGTCGGGTCCGGCGTGGCCACCAGCACATGCAGATCCGCCAATAAAAAAAAGTCCAATGCATGATAGCCGGTGCCGGCGCCGACATCGACAATCAGGACATCGGCCTCCATGTGCTGCAGGTGCCGAATCAAACGTTTCTTCTTGGCATATGGCATATTCGCCGTGGCGAGGGTGTCGCCGGTTCCCGGTATCAGGCGAAGGCCCGACTGTGTGGAGATGGGATAGGCGACGGTATCAAGCGACTCCACACGGCGGGTCAAGAAGTCACTCAGGGTGGCGGGGGGGTGCAGAAGTCCGAACATGATATGCAAATCGGCTCCGCCGACATCGAGGTCGACGAGCACCACTCGCTTCCCCATCCTCGCCAGCACCAGGCCGAGATTGCCGGCCACGATACTTTTGCCGACTCCGCCTTTGCCGGACGCTACGGAAATAATAGTCGCCATCGTGAGTGATCCACTATTGATCATTGATATCGTGCGATCGGCATCGCCGGCATCTGAGAGAAAGCAGCTTTCATGCCCGTGGCTCCTCTTTGCTCTCGGAATATTGAACTGGACGGCTGGCCACGAAGAAGACGGTTAAAATTTAAGTTTTTCCAAAATAGGTCCGATACGGCATTCGATATGAACAATGCTTTGTTGGCATCAACGAATACACCAGCGGACGGCGATGGCGGATTGAATGGTCACATCCTCACCGTAGCGGAAGTGGCGCATTTTTTGCGGGTCCCGAAATCGACGGTCTATAAGCTTGCCAGACTGGGACAAATTCCAGCGTCCAAGATCGGTAAGCACTGGCGGTTTCTCCGCTCGGATCTCCAACACTGGATGGAGACACGATCGAACGGTCAATAAGCCGTACCCGACGACGATGCCATTGTCCGCGTAAGGTCGGTTCGACGCCACAGACAGTCCTGGAAGGAACTCTCGATGCAGCTCAGTCCGTCGACCTTTACAGATCTTCGCAACCTCATCTATGAGCGTACGGGTATTTTCTTCCCTGACAACAAAAAATACGTACTGGAAAGCCGACTGCAAACAAGACTGAAAGAAAGAAGGTGTGCCTCGTACGAAGATTATTTCCAATTGTTAAAGTATGACGCCTGGCGAGATCAAGAACTGAATGCGGTCTATAACCTCGTGACGACCAATGAAACATTTTTTTTTCGTGACCTGCCGCAGTTGCAGGAATTTACAAACACTATTATTCCCTCGGTGGCCAAGGCCAACGCCTCGACCGCACGCATGCGGGTGTGGAGCGCCGCCTGTTCCAGCGGCGATGAGCCCTACACGCTCGCCATCATGATGCTGGAACATCCCGCACTCGCCAACTGGGGCATCGAGATCCTTGGCAGCGACATCAGCGAGACAGCTCTGGCGGCCGCGCGTACGGCCGTCTATGGGTCGTATGCCGTACGCAATGTCCCGCCGGTGCTGGCCGACAGATATTTCCAGCGGGAGGCGGGGCAATATGTGCTATCCGACAAAGTGAAGCGACTCGTCAAGTTTGCCCATATGAATCTGTATGACGGGGGGCGGTTGAAGATCATCAGAGGAATGGACGTGATCTTTTGCCGGAATTGCCTGATCTATTTCGACGATAAGGCGAAACAAAAAATCGTCAATAACCTTGCAGACTGCCTCCGCCCCGAAGGGTATTTAGTTATCGGCTTTTCAGAATCGCTGCACGGCATCACGGACGCGCTGAAACCCCTGCATGCCAATCGAACGGTGGTGTATCAGAAGATTTAGTCAAAGGTTGTTTTATCAAGGAGGTTACTGAGATGCCCGCGGATCCCAGCATGAAAATCATGGTTGTGGATGACATGTCGACGATGCGCCGGATCGTGAAGAATCTCCTCAAGCAGTTGGGCTTCGCGAACGTGGATGAGGCGGAAAACGGACAGGAGGCCTTGATCAAGCTGCGCGCCGACAAGTTCGGATTTGTCGTCTCGGATTGGAACATGCCGGTAATGAGCGGCATCCAATTACTCAAAGCGATTCGCGCCGACGAGGCGTTGAAGGCGATTCCCGTGCTCATGGTGACGGCGGAGGCGCAAAAGGAAAACATTATCGAAGCCGTTCAAGCCGGGGTAAGCAATTACGTCGTGAAACCATTTACGGCAGAGATTCTCCAGGAAAAGATGGCGAAGATTTTTAAATAGCGGTCAGTACTCCGTTTTCAGTCATTAGCATCACGCTCGAGCTGAACATTGAGAACTGACTACTGAAAATTGAAGACTTTTGCATGTCGGAGGGCACTGTGAACGATTCCAATCGGAAGCTGTACGGCGAATTGGGCGAGCTGACTCGATATATCGAGAATACGATGCGGCAACTTCGATGCGTGGACGTTCCAGTCGAAGACACAACCACACAGCTTCCGCAAGCTTCTGAGCATCTCTCTGACCTTGCCAAGTTGACGGAAGAGGGGACGCACCGCGTCATGGAGTTAACCGAGGAACTGCAGGACAATCGCAGGCTGGTTGCGCAGTCATTGGCTGAATTAGGCACCCTTCCGGCAGACGGTCCACAGGACATGCGAGCCAATCGAATTGCAGCCATTACTGCCTGCTTGGCCGCCGATGACAAGCGGCTCATGGACATTATGACCGCGCTGTCGTTCCAAGACCTAGTTGCACAACGGATTAAAAAAATCATCGCGATCTTGGACGACGTTGAACATAAATTGTTGCAAATGGTGGTGGTCTTCGGTGCCAAACAGAACGGCGCACAGACCACGAACGGGAAAGCCGATCAGATGCTCAAGGAGTTGGAAGCCTCACGCAGTACCGCGCTGAAGCAAGATCTGGTGGACGATATTTTGGGACAATTCGGCTTCAATTAGGAAAGAGTTCCAGTATGAGATGGGCCTTGTGGCTTTAGCGTGTAATTCAAGACGGCTGAATCGGCAGAGGATGTCAAAAAAGTCTCCAACGGAGCGCAGGCGAAAGAAAACCGGACGTGTACCTCTGGAGCACGATGAGGCTTTCTTGAGCCAAGAACGAAATAGGCGGTCTTTTTCAGCATCCTGTTAGAGAGATGGGGGAGGCAGCATGGATGATGAGCTGAAAGAAATCCTCAGCGAATTTCTCGTGGAAACGGAAGAGATGATCGAGCTGTTGGATCAACGGTTCATTAGTCTTGAATCCGATCCGACGAATCGAGCGATGCTGGACGAAATTTTCCGTGCCATGCATAGCATGAAAGGGTCGGGAGGATTCCTCGGATTTACACGGCTCGTGGATGTCGCTCATCGCGCCGAAAATATTCTCAATAAACTCCGGCAAGGGGAAATGGCCGTGACCCCCTCCGTCATCAATGTGGTGTTAGAGGCGGTGGATGTGGTCAAGCTGCTGGTGGCGGATATTCGAGAGTCGGGTACGGACGTTCATGTGGAGGTCACGGCCATCTCCGCAAAGCTGGATAACATTTTAGCCGGACAAGAACCTGTACAGACTGAAGCCGCTATGCCACCGCCCGTGGCGACGTCAAACCCTCCCGCTCATACCGTGCCGGCACAGGATACGCCGCCGCCATCGAAGTTAGGGGAGATTCTGATTCAGGAAGGTTCCGTTTCCAAAGAGCAGGTGTTGGAAGCCCTGGAACAGCAAGACCGAAAACTGCCATTAGGCGAAATCCTCGTGCAGTCCGGTGTCATTACTGAACGCGCGCTTGAATCGGCACTTCAGAAACAGGCGAAGCCGGCCAAAGCCGGGGAAGACGATCAAACGATTCGCGTTGAAACGAGCCGGCTCGATAGTGTGATGAACCTGGTGGGTGAACTCGTGCTGGGACGCAATCGCCTCATGAAGCTAGGCGGGGGCCTGGAGCAGTCCTATGAGAATGAACCGTTAGTGCGAGGACTAACCGAAACGCTGGCGCAATTAAATTTGGTGACCACCGACCTTCAACTGGCGGTCATGAAAACCCGCATGCTTCCCATCCGAAAAGTGTTGGCGAAGTTCCCGCGCATGGTCCGCGATCTGTCGCAGAAGTTGAGCAAACAAGTGCGGCTGGAACTGCATGGCGAAGAGACCGAACTCGATAAGTCGGTCGCAGATGAAGTGGGCGATCCGCTCGTGCACATCGTCCGCAATGCGATCGATCACGGCATTGAATTGCCGGCTGATCGTCAGGCTTCAGGCAAGGCGTTGGAAGGCCTTGTCCGTATTGCGGCCTCTCAGGAAGGTAACAGTATCGTCATTCGCATTCAGGACGACGGGAAAGGTTTGCAAACCGATCGTATTAAAGCCAAGGCGCTATCGCGAGGCATCGTCAGTGAAGCGGAACTGGCCAGCATGGATCCTCGGGATGTGCTCAACATGGTGTTTCTACCTGGATTCAGTACGGCCGATAAGGTGACCGATGTCTCCGGTCGCGGCGTCGGCATGGATGT
>JAICXS010000365.1 GCA_025934615.1 Nitrospiraceae bacterium | reverse complement strand
GTGAGCCCGTACGGTCTGGGGCGACCTGCGACCGAGAAAGAAATCCAGCATTGGAATATCGATGTTGCACCGAGCGGGGAAGGTTTGCCCCCCGGACGCGGCACAGTCAAGCAAGGCGCTCAGATCTATGCCCGTAGCTGCGCGCATTGCCATGGTGCCAGCGGCGTCGAAGGTCCGAGCCCGCCATTGGTGGGAGGGCACAATACGTTACGCACAGCGAATCCGATGAAGACCATCGGCAGTTACTGGCCATACGCGACGACGCTCTACGACTATGTCTATCGAGCGATGCCGTTTTCGGCGCCCCAATCGCTGACGCCGGATGAAGTGTACTCGCTCGTCGCTTGGCTGCTGTACCGAAACGGCATTGTCGATGAAAGCACGGTGATGGATGCCCACTCGCTTCCCGCAGTGCGCATGCCGAATCGCGCCGGGTTTATTTCAGATCCGAGACCAGACGTGCCGATTAAATAACAGCGTATCGACTCATCCCTCTCCCGGCCCACTTCTCATGGCATAATATTGCATGGCATGGCTGATCTGGACCGTGGGTCATTCCACCAGGCCCATCGAAACCTTTCTTGCCTTGTTACAGGCCCACGCGATCCAGCAGGTCGTGGATGTGCGCGCCTTCCCGTATTCGCGGCGCAATCCGCAGTTCCATGGCACGGAATTGTCGGCGAGTCTCCAGGAAGCCGGCTTGGCCTACCGCCATCTGCCTCTACTCGGCGGCCGGCGAAAGAGTCGCCCGGATTCGATGAATCAAGGCTGGCGCAATGCGAGTTTTCGAGGCTATGCGGACTACATGCAGACCGAACCGTTTCAGACAGGATTGTCGGAGTTGATGACGTGGGCGGATCATCGAAGAACCGCGATCATGTGCGCCGAGGCCGTTCCATGGCGGTGTCATCGTTCGTTGATTGCCGATGCGTTGACCAGTCAAGGATGGGAGGTTCGACACATCATGACACCGACAAAGGCCGATCTCCATCGCATGACCCCGTTCGCGCAGCAAGTTAACGGCACGCTCCTGTACCCATGACCTAATCGGAGTCACGCCCCCGTGTTCTCGTGTTCCTATCAGGGAGCGATCGAGAGAACTCTTGGAAGAAGGGCGCGCTGAAGGATCACAGCCCGCGGTGTCCGGCAGCCGGCGTCTTGGACCGATCCGCCAGGCTTTTGCGGCCGTCACCGATCGAACTCCAGCCACCTCCCTGTGTGAAGAGATCGAGTTCGGCCGCATCCTCACTCACGCGGTTGAAGAGAGGGAGATGGATGGTGAAGGTGGCTCCCGCACTCGGATGGCTCTGGACGGAAATCTGTCCTCGATGCTCTTTGATGATCCCATAACTGATGGATAGACCGAGTCCCGTGCCTTCCCCGACCGGCTTGGTCGTGAAGAAGGGATCGAAAATACGTCCTTGATGTTCGACAGAAATGCCTGTTCCGCTGTCTTGAAAGACGATCTCGATCGTGCCGTCATGCACCGCGCTACTCAATACAATGGATTTCTTCGGACTCGACTCCACTGCATCCCGTGCATTCGTTAGGAGATTGAGAAATACCTGTTCCAATTGGATGCGATTGCCGAGCACGAAGGGATTCACCGGAGACCATGAGGCGGTCAGCTCGATCGTCCGCAGGCGCAATTGTTCCTGCATGAGATCCACCGCCGACCTCAGCGCTTCATTGACGGAGACCGGCTCACGTTCCATCGGAGCCATGCGACCGAACGCGCGAAGATGATTGATGATCGTCGAGGCTTTCAGCACTTGGGCCATCGCTAATTTCAAGGGAAGTAAGAAGCCCTCATGTTGGACCGGCTCATCGTGCACCTGGTCGAGGAGGTTGCCGAGAATAAGGTTAATATTGTTCAATGGGTTGTTCAGTTCGTGCGCCACCCCGGTGGTCAATTCCCCTAAACTGGCCAGCTTCGCGCTTTGGACGAGTTGCGCCTGTTTTTCACGCAACGCCTGTTCCCGGCGCTCCGCCTCATGTAACAATTGCGCCCGTTCCTCCTCAGCCTGATGGCGCGCTGTGATATCCATAGCCACGCCCGCCGCGCGAATCGGCCTCTTTTCCGCATCTCGGACGATTTTTCCTTTCGGCAAGAGCCAGCGCACGGTTCCGTCCGGCCACACGACGCGAAATTCGGTTTCAAAGGTCGTCAATCGTTCCATGGCGTCTGCAATTTCTCCTTGCAGCCGAAGACGATCATCGGGATGAACGCGCGTCCGCCAATCATCCACGTGCCGCCCCACGAACTCGTTAGGAGCGCCGACCATTGCATTCATCCGCGACGATACCGACATCCGGCCGGTCAGAAGATTAATCTCCCATGTTCTAAGTTGCGCGCCGTCCAGCGCTAAGGTCAACCGCTCCTCCCGCTCCTCAAGCATGCGCTCCCGACGAATAGCTCTCAGCAGCAAGACGGTCACGGTCAGGACGACCGCCACCCATAACATACGGTTGGCGATGCTCATCCAATTTCCCAATCCACCATGAGGAAGAAAGAGCCCAGCCATGATTAACGCGATACACAGGCCACCCACACATTTCAAAAAGATGGGACGATGGCGAAATAGCCTCGATACCAACCACAAGGGAAAGAGATACAGAACCCAGAACGCCAGACCGACTGGAGTCGACAGATCGACGAGAAAAATCGCCGCGACGAGGCCCAGCGTTGCGGTGGCTGTGAGATAAGGCCAGAGTTGGGCAATGAATCGGTTCATGGGTTTCAGCGCGCTAGGAGGTTAGATGTTGGGAATCAGTATCCAGCAATAGGACCTGCCGGCAAAGAGACAATATTGTCTGCCGATAGATGGAAGCTGTCTATAGGTTTATCTATTACGTAGACAGCTCATACCGTTGGCTGATGGTCTGGATAAGTCTTCCAGGGCGCTGATTCAGCCGATATCAGTTGGTGACAGCCCATTGACGCGGGGGTTCCATCCCTGCTAAGGAAGCACTTTAAGAGGAACCAAACTATGTCCCAGGACGCGATTACCCAAGCGGTCAGTGAACGGTATGCACGAGCGGCGATGACCGGCGAACAGATGTGTTGTCCCACCGGTTATAACATGGACGACCTCAAAGAATTCATTCCCGAAGAGGTCCTCAATATTTCTTATGGCTGCGGGACACCGGCAGGCTTAGACACGGTGAGACTCGGCGAGAAGTGGGAAGTCACGGGCGGTGCGCGAATCGATTGGTTCGATGCGAACTTTAACCAATTCACTTCGCCTGCGCCGGCAACGCCGCCGGCGGGCCCACGGCCTCCTTTCACGCAGGTAGTGATAAAGCCGAGTTGGCGTGGCGCGTTGGTGTACAAGCCGGCACCG
>JAICXS010000447.1 GCA_025934615.1 Nitrospiraceae bacterium | reverse complement strand
TCGGTCCAACTGCCGTCGTAACTTTTTACGTTTGGAAGACCAAGCAGATACTTCAGCACAAACCAGGTGTGGCTCGCCCGTTCGCCGATGCGGCAATAGGCAATGGAATCCTGTTTGGGATCGACACCTTTTTGATCCACATAAATCGCGCGCAATTCCTCCGCCGGTTTGAAAGTTCCGTCCGGGCCGACCGCGGTGTTCCACGGAACACTCTTGGCCCCGGGGATATGGCCGCCGCGTTGCGCCGTTTCGGTCATACCTAGAGGGGCAATGACTTTGCCGGTGAATTCGTCGTGGCTCCGCACATCCACCAGGTTGCAATTCCTCGCGGACTGGGCCTGCAAGACTTCCGGCAACATGGCGCGCAATCCCAAATCCGGCGCGGCGGCCTGATACCGCGTTGGAACAATTCTCGGTTTCTCCGTCGTCAACGGTTTGTCATTTTCATTCAACCACTTCAAGCGGCCGCCATTCATCAAACGAACGTCTTTGTGGCCGTATATTTTGAAAAGCCAAAAGCCGTAAGCGGAAAACCAATTGTTATTGTCGCCGTAGAGAATCACCGTGTCATTTGGTGAAATGCCCGCGTCGCCGAGCAGCTTTTCAAATGCCTCTTTGCTGATGATGTCCCGCCGCACCTGGTCTTGTAGCTGGGTCTGCCAGTTGAAACCCACGGCGCCGGGCAGGTGTCCGGCCTCGTAAGCTTTTGTATCCACATCTATCTCGACCAATTTAATCCCCTGGTTGCCGAGGTTTTGTTTGACCCAATCAGTTTCGACCAGCACTTCTGGATTTGAATAGTTTGTCATTGTTTTATTATGGTTGTGTCCCGGAAGAAAGCCCGGGAATGTGTTTCATCATGTTTGAGGTGTACTTGAAAATATTGTCCGGAAAAATCATCACGCCATACCCGCTTTTATCGCGCCCGACAATTTCTAACGCGCCTTCAACAATCAAGCCTGAGCTCGGGCCGGCCAGGAGGCCTTCATTTTGGCAAAGTTCCAAAGCCCGCGTGTAAGCGAGATGAAAATCAACTTCCACGATCTCGTCCACGAGCGATGAATCAAACAGCTTGGATACGCCGAGCTGCGAAACATTTCGCAGGCCCGGCACGTCATGGCCTTCCGTCGGCTGCACGGCGATAACTTTTATCTTGGGATTTTTGCCGCGGAGAAATCTACTGATGCCGGTCACTGTGCCGCAGGTGCCGAGCGAGGCAAACAGGTGGGTGATTTTCCCTTCGGTCTGCTTCCAAATCTCGGGACCGGTCGTCTTGATATGAGCTTCCACATTCTTCAAGTTTTCATACTGGTTAGGCATGACATACCTATGGGCGGAAGCTTTTGCGTGGGTTTTGGCCAGGTTGATCGAGCCGTCGCCAAGTCCCGGCGCCGGGCACAGTTCATCGGAAATGACTTCAACGTCGGCGCCAACGATTTTCAAAAGCACCTTTTTTTCCAGTGGCACTTTGTTCGGCACAATCGCCAGCAGGCGATGGCCGCGCGCACGCGCCATTGCCGCCATGCTGATGCCGGTGTTGCCGGAAGTCGGCTCGACAATCCCGCGCCCATTGGCAAGCTCGCCCCGTTCTTCAAGATCTCGCAACAATTCCCATGCCGCGCGATCTTTCACCGAGCCGAAGGGATTCATCCATTCGAGCTTCGCGTAAAGTGGAAATTCCGCGCACCGGTTGAGTTTGTTGAGCCGAACGAGCGGGGTTGGATTTTCCTCGCTGGGCAACATCTCGAAAATATTCTCGTAAACCCGCGTCTTGTGATTCATATGTGGTTCAAATCCTCGCTGCCATTTGGCAATTGCTCTGTCGTGCTGATGCTTCCGGTGTGAATCAAATCTGCCATTGGACCTGCTGCCGAACGTGCCAGTGGGGATTTCTTTAATTTTCCCGGCGGCATCTCGGCCGGATAGGTGATGGTGGTTCCCCGTGCTTTCGCGAAGGGTGTGAGAATGTGCACGGTGCGCCGGATTGGACTCATGATGTCCTCGGTGCGAATTCCCCGAACCAGCAAGGCATCCGCAATGAGCGAGCGATGGCAGCGCCAGGGCACCGCTTCCGCGCACATTAATGCCACTCGCTCGTGCTTCGCCAATTGTATCAACTCTTCGATGTTCAGCTTAAATTCGGGCGTCTGCATGTAATCTGCAAAGCCCCGAAAGGAGGCATTTCTCCAACCCATGTTGACCGAATTGCGCTTCGCATGACGCAATCCGCCCAGGCCCGGCATATGAACGTAGCTCAAACCAGCCTTCTTCAACGCCCCGGGCAATGAAGCCTTATTGAACTGTGGATTATGCCGGGAGCGCGGCACCGTCCGCACATCGACCACGCAAGACACCTCGTGTGAGCGCAGCAAACGAATGAATTCCGCGAGCGTGCGCGTGGAATGGCCGACGGTCAGCACCAGAGGCAAATCGCTTGTGCCAGGTTTTATTTTACGCGATTGCATTGGACTTTAGCTCGGCTGTCCCGTTTCCCATGATCGGATCGTTCGGTCCGCCGTGACTTGTCCGACAGCGGTGGACTGCGAGGACTTCTCTGGGAGCGCGGGGCATCTATGGTTTCAAATCCGACGCGTGGGTAAATTCCATTAATCGTTGTTGTGTGGCATTGAGATTACGCACCACCACCTCTGCGACTCGTTTCATGAGTTGATAGCCCAGTTCGTGGTTGCCTTCACATTTCTCTCGCAGGCGAGTCCCATAGAAAAATATCGCCCGAGTCGGCTCAATTGCGCGGGCGCTGAAATGCATT
>JAICXS010000078.1 GCA_025934615.1 Nitrospiraceae bacterium | reverse complement strand
TGGAGAACTTTTTGAGCAGCCTGTTTGATCGTGCAGTAATGATTAGACGCGCACAATGTTGAACAATTGAGGACTGTGTGGCTCTGAAGGACTTTGAGAGGGTGTGAACTGATAGTCCACTTCGATGCTGAAGCCGAGATCTTCGATCATCTTCCAGGCTTCTGGTGCGGGTTGGCCTGGAGTCGTTAAATAGCCGCCGACGAAAATGGAATCGGCGGCATAGAGCGAGAGCGGTTGCAGGGTCCGCAAATTGAACTCCCGTCCTCCCGCGACTCGAATCTCAGTCTTCGGATGAAGAAAGCGAAAGAGACAAAGGACTTTGAGGCAGCGTTGCGGCGTCAATCGATGCATCTCTTGAAGCGGCGTTCCAGGAACGGGATGCAGCATATTGAGTGGGATCGAGTGCGGGTTGACTTCCTTTAACGAGAGGGCCAGGTCCACGATATCGTAATCGCTCTCGCCCATTCCAATGATCCCGCCGGAGCACAATTCCAAGCCGGCGGCGCGGGCGTGCCGGATGGTGTCGAGGCGATCCTGGAAGGTATGCGTCGTACAGATTTCTGGATGGAACGCCTCGCTGGTGTTCAAGTTATGATTAATGCGATCCACACCGGCCGCCTTGAGCCGCTTGGCCTGTGCTTCATTCAACAGCCCCAGTGAGCAGCAGACCTGAATGGGGACTTCTTGCTTGATGGCCCGGACCGCATCTGAAATTTCTGCGACGTCGCGATCCAGCGGACTACGTCCGCTGATCACAATACAATAGCGTTGCGCTTTCGCGGAGGCGGCACGGCGGGCGCCTTCCACCATTTGATCTTTCGGCAGCAACCCATATTGGTGGATGTCGGCGGAGGATACGGCTGATTGCGAACAATAATGGCAATCCTCCTGGCAGGCCCCGCTCTTCGCATTCATCAACATCTGCAACCGCACCGTCCGGCCAAAATACCGCTCGCGCACCCGAAAGGCCGCGTTCAACAGCTCAAGCAACTGCTCATCCGCAGTCGCCAACACGCTGAGCGATTCTTCTCTCGACAGTATCTCATCCCGAAGCGCCTTCTCAGCAAACACATCAAAGTCTGTCATTACTTCTCCTAATCGACTCGTTAACTCCAATGATGTGGAATGCTCAAAAAGGTTCTCCAACAAGGCCGCAGGCGCAGAATGCACCGCAGGCGTACCCTCTGGGGTACGTTGAGGATGCTTTCAAGACGAGAACGCAGTTGGGAACCTTTTTCAGCATTCCATGTACCTTTAGACGGTTTCGAAGGGCGAGGCAATCCCCTGATACGGAATCGCGCGCACCGCAATTGCGCCGGGCGTCTCGTGGGAGTCGGTTCCCGATGCGTCCACCCATGGAAGCGCGACATAGGTATTCCAGCGTCCACAAGTCCGACAGCGCCCGGACCAATCTGAAGATTCTTGCCGACACATGGTACAGACATACGGGACGACGACCCGTTTTCGGAATCCCAAGGCTTTCTTGAGCTCGTCGACCGCCGCTTCCATCTGGCGTTTCCGTAGAAAGAGGTTTGCCATGATCTTGTGAAAGTCGGAGGTTTGATCTTGCGGGGCTTCCAGTGTCGACAGCACATCGAACGCTTCGTCCACCATTTCGAGGCGGTAATACAGTTTGCCGAGATAAAACTTCAGGGTTGGATCTTGAGGATGTCGCTGCGCGGCCTCCTGATACACCCGTATGATTTCCGAGGGCTCCCCCATCTCTAAGTACAGTTCTTCCAGACGATGCAGCAAAATGATGTTGCCGGTTCGTGTATGCACCTTCTCGAGAATGTCAGCCGCGTTTTTCGTTTTGCCTTCATGAATCAGGATTTCACTGAGTCCGATATAAGCGGGCAAAAACGATTTGTCGCGTTTCATCGCGGAGCGGAAGTAGCGCCGAGCCTTTTCCGGATGCCCGCGCTCCAGTAATTGCCGTCCGACTTCATAGGTGAGGCCCACCAGGACTTCTGTCTCGGTTCGTTGATCCTGTTCCGGCAGATGCGACTTTAAGAGCCGATGTTGAATTTCCAATGCCTCAGGCCATTGCTCCAGGCGAATGTACAGCTCGCGTTTGCGAATGAGAGCCGTGAGATTGGCTGAGTCAAATCGCAGCACCTCCTCCAAGGTCTGGAGCGCTTCCTCAAACCGCTTGGCGCCCTCTAAGTCCTGAGCCAACGCAAAGAGGACTTCGATATTGTGTTCGTCGATGCTGCGCGCCTTGCGGTGGAGCCGAATGGCTTCAGAAAAGTTCTGCTCCGTGCGGTACAGGTTTCCCAGCCACAGCAGCGAGTCCAGGTGATTAGGATCGAGCGCAAGCGCGCGCTGAAAGAGGCCGATCGCTTCACCGGTCCGTTTCGAGACAAAGGCATGCGCGCCTTCCCGATGCAGCACATCGACCTTTTCTTTTCGCCGGACAAGGCGGCTGCTTCGCCATGTGAGAATCAGATGGCGCGTTTCTCGGACGCCGACCGTCAGAATGACGATGAGCGCGCCGGTCGCCATCGAAATCAGCATCAACGAGACCGGGCTGAGCTCGTACACACCGGAGGGGCTGAGGCGGACCGTGATGGTGCCTGGATTCAGTTCCTGGATGTATCCGTAGACGAGGCTGGCGACGACGACGAGAAATAACGTGGAGAGTAACCGGAGCATTACCGACTCTTCGCTGCCCGCCGCGCCGGACGTTTTTTTGCCGTGTCGAGCGGTTCGGGTAAGACCGTCACCCGTTTAGTAGGAATCTTGACTCGTTTGGCATCGCTCCAAAGTCTTTCGAGCGTATAGATTTGGCGCAGATCTGTCCGAAAAATGTGGACAATCACATCACCATAATCCATGGCAACCCATTGCGAAAGCGCGAGTCCTTCGAGACTCAATGGACGAACCTGTTGTTCGTCGAGGGTCTTTTTAATATGGTCCGCAATCGCCCGCACTTGCCGATCGGAATCGGCGGAGCAGAGGATGAGATAATCGGCGATTGAGGTGAGGGGAGCGACATGAAGGATCAGGACGTCGTCGGCCTTCTTATCGAGCGCCGCCTGAGCGATGATCAGAGACTTCGCCTTAGATTCCGGTACGATTGGCCTTCTCCTCCTGTTGATACAACTGTTGTTCGAGTATATAAGATTCAACGCCCTCGGGCAACAGGTTTGACACGCTGAGCTGGTGGGCGAGGCGGTATCGTATGTCGGAAGCCGAGATGGGGCAGGGCGGGATGGAAAAGAGAATCAAACTCATGCCACCGGGGAGCGGTACATCGACCTGGAGTGCGCGATGCGTATCCAAGGCGGCCAGCGGTGCACGGTCCATGGACGGCAAGAGCGACATTTTCAAAAGAGAGGTAAATGCCGAGCCGGGGCGTGCAAGGACGACGAAATGGCAGGCCCGAAGCAGGTCTGAGGCCTGTTTCCAGGTATGCAGTTCTAGAAAGGCGTCTAATCCGATGATGAAGAACAGTTCCGCATCAGGCCCGAACTCTTTCTGAAGTTCGTGAACTGTCTCGATCGAGTACGACTTGCTCGGCCTTCGCATTTCCATATCCGTGATCGTGAAACCGGGAATGTCCCCAATCGCCATCCGGACCATTGCAAGCCGATGATTGGCCGGAGCCAGCGACCGGCTTTTTTTATGAGGAGGATCCCCGGAAGGAATAAAGAGAATGCGGTCTAAGCGTAACCGGCGTTGAGTCTGGGTGGCCGCCACGATATGACAGCGATGGATGGGATTAAACGTGCCACCGAACAAACCAATGCGCATCGCCCTACAGTTCCGAGTTGCTGAGCGTTCAGTGCTGAGTAAAACTTAGATGCTTGAGTTCTTTCATGACAGCACTCAGAGCTGAGCATTCAGCACTAAAGAATCACCAAATTATCGCGATGAATGGCCTCTTCATACTCTTGATCGCCAACGGTCTTCCTGATGTCCGCGGTTTTGAGGCCCTTCATTTTTTCCAGCAAAGCGGACGAAAAATTGATTAATCCTTTGGCCACTTCTTTTCCGTGGCGATCGGCACAGAGCACGGCATCGCCGGAGTCGAATGTTCCACTCACTTGGATGATACCAGACGGCAGCAAGCTTTTGCCGCGCTGCACCAACGCGTCGATTGCGCCTTCGTCAAGCATCAATTGCCCCTTTGCCCGGAGGGTATGGGCGATCCACTGTTTTCGACTCGATAATTGTGGGCCATGCGGCAGAATCAGTGAGCCTATGTCATGCCCTGTAAGTGCAATCGGCAGCAATCCGGCTGTCTGCCCATTCATAATCAAGGTGGCGACTCCATAGGCCGCCACCTTTTTGGCGGCTTGGATTTTCGTCATCATCCCGCCTGTGCCTTCTTCTTTGCTGGTGCCGCCTGCGAGCTGTTCGATCTCCGATGAAATTTCGATAATCAGTGGAATGCGCTCGGCCGAGGCGTTGCGTCGCGGATCATCCGTAAAGACGCCATCGACATCGGAGAGAATGATCAGCAGGTCGGCATCGACCAGATGTGCGACCTCCGCGGCCAGCGTGTCGTTATCGCCGAATCGGATTTCCTCAACAGAAACAGTATCGTTTTCATTGATGATGGGAAGGACACCGTGAGTCAGCAGCGCGCTCAGCGTATGACGGGCATTTAAGAATCGCCGCCGATCTGCCAGATCTTGGTGAGTCAGCAGAATTTGCGCGACGTTCACGCCGAGTCGTTCGAACGCTTTTTCGTACGCCCACATCAGGCGGCTTTGGCCGACCGCCGCGGCAGCCTGTTTTAACGGGAGACTTTTGGGGTAGACAGCAAGACCCAGCTTTTGAACGCCGGACACAATGGCGCCCGAGGAGACCAGTAACACATCGCGACCAGTCGTCTTGATTGCACACAGTTCATCGGCTAACCGCTCGATGCGGTCCATCTGCAGTCCCGAGGCGCGGGATGCCAGAAGACTGCTGCCGACTTTGACGACGACGCGTTTCGCCTGCGTCAGGACTTGGTCGCGCATGCGTTCCTCAACGCTTCAACCTGGCTCCCCACATAGAGCAGCAGCGGCCCGAGTCCTTCCCGTGTTATGGCGGAGACGGCAAAGAAACGGGTTCGGCGTTTTCGACAATGGATGCGCAACTGTTCGAGCCGTTGACTGTTGCCTTGACTATCCATCTTCGTTCCCACCACGGCGAACGGTTTGTTCTTGAGGAGGGGATTATACGCCGCCAGCTCTTTTCGCATCACCTCAAAACTGACCACCGGATCGTCGGGCGCCCATTCAGAAATGTCGACGAGGTGGAGCAAGAACATCGTGCGTTCGACGTGGCGCAAGAATTGAAAGCCCAATCCCTTGCCTTCATGCGCGCCTTCGATCAATCCGGGGATGTCGGCCACGACGAAGCTGGCATCCTCCTTCCATGAGACGACACCGAGATTGGGGACCAGCGTGGTAAAAGGATAGTCGGCGATTTTTGGTCGCGCGGCAGAACTCGCTGCGATGAGGGTGGATTTGCCGGCGTTGGGAAAGCCCACGAGACCAACGTCCGCCATCAGCTTCAGTTCCAGCCGAAGCCATCGTTCTTCCCCAGGCGTGCCTTTTTCAAAATACGTCGGCACGTGATTGGTCGGTGTGGCGAAGTGGCTGTTACCGCGTCCGCCATGGCCGCCTCTCGCAACGATCGCCGAGTGCCCTTCCTCCGTCAAATCGGCGAGAGGCTCACCGGTGTCGTCGTGGAAAACGACCGTGCCGATTGGAACGCGAATGACGACATCAGCCGCAGTCTTTCCGTGCCGGTTGGATCCTTCTCCGGGGCCGCCGGGTTTGGCCGTGTAGTGTTGCTGATACCGCAGATCGAGGAGCGTCGTAAGTTGCCGTGACGCGAGCAGTACGACGTTGCCTCCGTTTCCTCCGTCTCCCCCGTCAGGCCCGCCATGAGGCACATATTTTTCGCGACGGAAGCTGCACACCCCGGTTCCCCCGTCTCCGGCTTTTACGAAAATGCGTACCTGATCGACAAACATGGTCGAGCTCCGGGAAAGCAGACGGGGTCAATGGATTGATAGCTACGCGTGTGACGGAGGCAGAGCAGGCGGGAAATCGAGTGTCAAGCAGCCGGGTAGACGCTGACCTTTCGGCGGTTTCGATTCCCTTCGAATTTCACCACGCCGTTGACCAACGCGAACAGTGTGTAGTCACGCCCGAGGCCGACATTAAAGCCGGGATGAAACTGTGTGCCGCGCTGACGTACGATAATGCTTCCGGCCGTGACTTGCTCACCGCCGAATGCTTTCACACCGCGATACTGGGGATTGCTGTCGCGGCCGTTGCGAGATGATCCGCCGCCTTTATTTGTTGCCATGGAATCCTCTTATGGTCGAACGACTACTATGCGGTCATGATGTCTGTGATGCGGACCTGAGTGAAGCTTTGACGATGACCTTTGGTCCGACGGTAATTTTTGCGGCGCTTCTTCTTGAAGATCGTCATCGATCGGGTTCGTCCCTGACGCAGGATCTCCGCGGTGACACGCGCACGTTCCACCCATGGATGACCGATTAACAGATCGGCATTGGCATTTTGAACCAGACGAACCTGAGACAATTCAACGGTTCCGCCGACCTCTCCAGGGAGAAGCTCAACCTGTAGGATAGTGCCCGGTTCTACCCGGTATTGTTTTCCACCCGTCTCGACAATCGCGTACATACAAATTCCTCCAATGCAGAACGAAAATTTGTATCATAGGAGGAGAAAGACTGTCAAGAAATTACCATGATGTGGCAGCGGACGGGAACGCGAATGTCAAAAGTGAAGAGAGATGCCGCCCACTATGTTACTCGCACTGTAATCCGCTTTGAACTGAGCATTGCCTTCAAATTGAAACGATGCCCGGTTGTATTTGTATTCTCCAAAGAGCGCAACACGTTTTGTGAGAAAATATCGAACGCCGGCCAGGGCGTTTAACCCAAAACTGAAATCCGAAGCAGAGAGTGGTTGATTATTGAGCGTTTGCACCTGGTTGCTCGATACGCTTGCTCCAAACATTCCTAATCCGACGCCGACATAGGGTTGAAACCGTTTTCCCGGGTACCGAGCGATGACATTGATGGCGCCTGTCGACATGCTGACATGAGCGCCCTGTTTCTCCAAGGTGCCGGTCGCACCGTTTGGGGCTGTGATTGTAGCTGATTGTTGTTTGATGTGAGGATTAGTATGGAAATACTCACCTTCGATGCCAAGCCAATTCAATCTTGGGAAAAAATATCCGACTTTAGCGCCCAATAACACGGAATTGGCCAAATCAAGGTCGGTGGATTTAAAGCCGGCACCTCCGAACGCTGATCCAAGCCCCTCCACATTTGTAAATGAACCGGGGAGACTGATACCGGCTTGCCCGGCCACATAGAATTCCGAACGGGCGGTCGCAGAAGTTAATACAAGAGTTCCGGCAAGGAGCACTGAAAAAACCCACCTGCATACTGGTATTTGCATTGTCATCTCCTTCTGAGCGTCGTTGTCAGCAGCGGTCCGAAAAAGGGGCCCGCTGTATCAGTAGTGAGAATGTT
>JAICXS010000548.1 GCA_025934615.1 Nitrospiraceae bacterium | reverse complement strand
GCAATGGCGTTGTCCGCCTTGAACTCCTGCCAGAATCCGACCCCTGCATTGATGAAAAGCATTAGCGCAATGACGGCCAGATCGTCCCAGTGGCCAAGCACAGCTGAGAGCACGCCCGCGATCTCGATCATCCACGGAATAGGTCCCCAAAAGAAGCGTGCCAACCGCTCGAACGCGCCGGTGCGGTGCTCGGCCAGTACGTTTTCTCCGTACCGTGTCAGCTGCCGGGCAGCTTCCGTTTCGGTCAAGCCGGAGGGGGCCTGTGGTTCATCTGCCAATTTGTCGCCTTTGACGTCTAGGGCAGCATCATGATGGTGACCGGAAACCCGTCGCCCGACGTCCGGCTCGGCAGGCTTTGCCGTCTGGCCCGGCCGCTGTCCTTGCGGTGACAGCCGTGGCGGTGGTGCCGTGGGATTCATCAGGTGACGGGCCGAAAGATTGCTGCGACGCGGGTAACCATCAATCGGATAATTTGAAGCTGAGCGAATTGTAGGAGGCTGCGCCCCGTGGCGTTTCTACGCAATACTGGAAGATGCGTAGTCTTAGGGGTGTGATACCGTGTGGCATAATCGAAGACCCTCGGGATCGACCTTAAGGGCTGGGCAGATGACAGACGTTGATAGTCATTATTATTTTCTCGACCCACGGTTATTGATCGCGGTGCTATCGATTCAAAATGGCGGCGTCGGTATCAAGCCCCCTCAGATATTGTGATGACGGTCTCGCCGCCGCTCATCCGGCGGCCAATGGCGCTTTTTCTCGATGTCGATGGCACTCTGCTTGAGCTTGCCTCCCGCCCGGACGCGGTCGTGGTCCCGCTGAAGCTATGCCACATGCTGAAGCGCTTAGCGCGGCAACAGGAAGGAGCGCTGGCGTTAATCAGTGGCCGCAGCATCGAGACCCTCGATCGGCTGTTTCGTCCCATCCGGTTTTCAGCGTCCGGTCTACACGGTTTCGAGCGCCGCGGTGCGAGTAGGAAGCTGCTGCGTGCGCCAATGGATCATGCGGTGCTCGGGCCGGCGCGTAGGAAACTTGCCGCATATGTGGCGGGGCGAAGCGGTCTGCTGCTCGAGGATAAGGGATGGACGATAGCAGTACATTTTCGTAACGCCCGGGAGCACGAGCCTGAGCTACGCCGGCTCATGGAATCGATCACCGCAATGCTCGCACCGCAGTTCAAGCTTGTGAGAGGCAAATGCGTGCTTGAGATCGCCCCCGGTCCCTACTCGAAAGGGGCTGCGATCCAGCAGTTTATGTGCGAGCATCCGTTTGTGAGTCGTGTTCCGGTATTCGTAGGAGACGATGTAACGGACGAGCACGGCTTTGAAGCCGTTAATGCACTCGGAGGCTATTCAGTCCGGGTCGGCGACGACGTGGGTCGATCCGCCGCTCTATACCGTATTCCGGATGTCACCTCAGTCAAGGAATGGCTTAGTGAATTAGCCAGGTAGTCATCCTCAGTACTTCTTTGCGACCACGGGCAACGTGACAACACCGGGCGCAACATCTGCGTGTGAATCCGGCAGAGCCTGGCGTTGCCGAATTCGGGCCGCATCCATCAACATCCGCCCGGCCCAGCGATAGACGTTGTTCTCTTTGACCGTACGGCGCATGAGCCGCATGCGTATTCGGCGCTCTTCCCTCGGCATTTCGATTGCGCTCCTGATGGCAAGCGCAGTCTCTTTGATATCGAAGGGGTTGATCAATAGGGCTTCGACCAAT
>JAICXS010000493.1 GCA_025934615.1 Nitrospiraceae bacterium | reverse complement strand
GCTCGGACGGTTTCCAAGCCAGATAGAGACTCGACCAACACCCCATGGCGAGCCGCCGACTCTGCCTGTAGTCGTTTCATGGCCCGGTTAAGAGGGCGCTGTAAGGTCAAGCCAACCCCAATCATGATGGGCAGCATCAAAAGCGGAATCCATGCCAATGGCCCGGCGATCATGAACAGGATGGCGATGAAAAGAACCGCGAAGAGCAGGTCAATCGCAGAGACGACACTGCCGGATGTGAAAAAATCGCGAACGGAATCGAAGTCGCGTAGTTGATTGGCGATGATGCCCACGGATGTCGGGCGCTGCGCCATCTTGAGGGACATCACGTGCTCGAAGATGTTGGCTGCAAGCACCACGTCGATTGTCTTGCCAGTCACGTCGATCATCTTGCTCCTGACCATCCTCAGGATCAGATCGAAAAGGATGGCAAGGCCCATTCCGATGGAAAGGGCAACCAGTGACGGAATCGCGCTGTTCGGAATCACTCGATCATAGACACTCATGGTGAACAATGGCATCGCGAGTCCGAGGAGATTGATCAGCAGTGCAGCGAGCGCGATGTGTCCGTAATTTCGCCAGTGGAGCTTAACGACGGCCCAGAACCAATGGCTGCGCGGGAGGCTACCGGCGGCAACGGCACGCGGATCGCTCTCCGAAGCTGCCCTGACCAGAAAGGCGTACCCGGTATATCCTTCTCGAACTATGTCGAGAGGCTGAGTTTGAGGGGCATAGGGTTGGTCGGAGGGCGCGAGCACGCGGACGGCTCCCTTGTCAACTCCGAGGAGGATCAAGGTGCTTCCGTTCTTCATTATGAGCACCGCCGGAAGCACGATCGCCGGTATATCGAGCAGATCGCGCCTGACGGCATCGGTTTCAAGGCCAGCGCGTCGTGCCGCGCGCTCGTAAAGAGCCACCGTCAATCGGCCATCGACAATAGGCAAGCCGCCGAGGAGAGCCTCGCGGGTGATTGCCCGGCCGTGGTGGGCTGCCAGAAAGATCAGCGAGTCCACCAAGGGATCATTTGCCTTGGCTACAGACGATAGCGCCCCTTCTGCAGGACGCGGGTGGAGTTCTGCCAGCTTCTTACGGCGAAAGCGCAATGGGTCGATGTCCTAAAGTGGAGAAATGACGATGAAAGTAGGAATGGAATATAGGACAGTTGGCCAACTAAATCATCAGCTTAAATGGGAACTATAACATTAACGATTAATGATAGCTTCATCGCTCAATGCAAACTGCCCGTTGGCGGCGGGCATGCTCGTTGATCGTCAAACCTTGCGCGTTAGTTAGGTTGGAATGCAGTGGCCAGCCAATATGGCCTTCCGGTGTCGGCATAAGACGTGGCCTGAGAGGAACCGGCATCAGCTGCTATAGGAGCATTACCCCTCGCCTTTTGAGAAAGCCATTCCTTGACTCCGGTCATGCTCGCCGCAAAAGACCACTTCGGCCAACGGTCCTTGAATGCAGTATTTTCAGTGGTTTCAGATGTGGCTGCTGCGGAGGCCATCGCATCGCGTGCACGGATTACGGTCGGTTCCGGTACGGCGACGTGGAGTGGCTCAGAACCGGATTGGGGCAGATGCCAGCGGAAGGTCGGTGCCTTGTACGCGGGCAGGTTGAAGGCAACCAGATCCACCGGAGCCGCGTCCACCGGCGGCGGCGCCTTGAGGTATTCAAGCAGAGTCCCCATTGCCGCAAGCAGCTGATAGTCGGCGAACACGACGACGCCGCGGGATGACGTCAGCGACACCTGGGCGTTGAAATACTGGTTTTGCGCGTTGAGCAAATCGATTAGCGAGCGCTGGCCCAGCTCATATTCCTTCTGGAACGCCGAAATGGTCTTTCGATCCGCGTCGAGCTGACGCATCAGGGCCGAGACCCGGGTTGCGGTCACGGTGCGCGCAGACCATGCCTTGTCGATCGATTCGACTGCGTCTCGCTGCAGCCGAGCGTGCTTCGCTGTCGCTTCAGTAAAGCGTTCTGCCATCTCAGAACGGCGCCACGAATCCTGACCGCCCCTGAAAATATCCCAGGACATGACGACCTTACCGCTATAGTCCTCGTGTGTGACGCTCGGCAGACCGGGTGATGCAACATAGGGGAAGGAATTGTCGTAGTGCGTTGCTCGTCCCTCGAGGTAGAACTTCGGAACGAAAGAGCCGTCGGTGACCCGATAGGCATGCTTTGCCGCATCAACGTCGGCCTGCGCAGCCAAGATCGTCGGATTGAAGCGTACGGCTATCGCGAGCGCCTCGTCCCGTGTTGAGGGCAAACCGCCCAGCGGACCGGG
>JAICXS010000537.1 GCA_025934615.1 Nitrospiraceae bacterium | reverse complement strand
TTCTTCATCAACGTCTCTGCGTCCTCGCCATGATCGGGAAAGATGCTGATGCCGACGCTGCAGGTCACGTTGAGCAGATGCCCATCAAGCCTGAATGGCGGTTTCAATTCGCGCGCGATCCGTTCGGCAACAATCGCCGCGTCCTCAGGCGAACCAATTGGGCCGAGAGCAATGAGGAATTCGTCGCCGCCCAGCCGTGCGACCGTATCTTCCTGCCTGGCACAGGCCTGCAATCTTTGAGCGATGCTGCGAAGCAATTCGTCTCCCTGGGAGTGCCCAAGGCAGTCGTTGATTATTTTGAAGTTGTCGATATCCAGATGGAGGACGCCCAGTTTATCCCGCCGGCGCCGTCCGCCGGCGATACTCTTCGAGAGCCGGTCTTGTACGAGAGCACGGTTTGGCAAATTGGTCAGAGAATCGAAAAAAGCCAGGAATTGAATCTTCTCTTCGGCAATTTTCCGCTCGGTGATATCCACGAGCGATCCTTCGAACACATCGGCTCCGGTGCCTTTTTCTCGAACCACCCTCAAACTGCAGAGCACCCAGCCCTCGGTTCCATCGAGCCGCTCGAACGAATGCTCGGTACCTGCCGTGAAGCTCGCATGAGACGAACCCTCGTGAAACTGATGAATGATCTCAGAAGCCCGGCTGCAATCCGCGAATAGCGCCGTGCGTCCACTGTAACCGAGGATGCGCGCGCATGCGTCGTTGCAATCGATGATTGTCCCGTCTGATCGCGCGACATAGAGACCGGTAATATTTCGTTCAAAAATATCGCGATAACGTTCTTCCAGCGCCATTTCGTTTTTGAGCTTGGCGGTAATAATCTCGGTTTGGCGGCGTACACGGCGACGAAGAACGACGGCCCACGCAACAATTACCAGCGTCACGGTAATTAATCCGCAAAGGATCAACATGGCTCTCTGCGAGGTCAGCCACGGCGGAGAGGAGAGGACCTGTATGTCGTGTGGTGAACGCAGCACGAGGCGAAAATCTGCCGGATTACCGTTCTCGTCGGCCCGGACGACGCATATGCCCGTCAAAGCAAGCCGGCTGCCTGTCAGCACCTCGCTGCTCAACTGGCCTGTACGCGGCAGCTGCGCCTCGAACGTAACATGATCATCCGATTCAACGACCAGCGCTGGATCCGACCGGTCTTGGCGGAACGAGCGAACTATGCCAGTGATCCTGATCAACTCCGCGTCGTAGGAACCCTTGAGGGCCGTCCTTCCGGTAATCGGAGCGGTAGCAGGTGCAGTGTGCTTTCGTGCGGATCGAATACTTGCCGACTTCAGAACCGGGCTAAAGCTGCCGGCCGCGGGGAACCCGATGACCTCGACTTCATCCCCCTCGGTAACCGGGGTGCCATCCTGGCTCTCGGCATAAAGACCGCCGGTGGCGTCCGTCATGTAGACGCCCTGTTGCGGAAAATGTGCAGTTACAGTTCCGATGACTTTGACCCGATGCTCATCAGACGCATCCGCCGAAAAACGCCGAACGTCGGCAATCGGCGTCACCGCGATCGCGAAGGGGTCTTTCGGAGGAGCATCAAGCACCTTGATATTTTTAAGCGACGGCATGAACAGATGGACCGCGACGAGCTGCTGCCGGCTGTTGAATGCGGTGCCACAAACACCATCGAACCGTACCTTGGCATCGACAAGCTCCATCGGAAAACGGGCGAGGTAGTTCGGGACTCTGACCTTGAATGCTCCCGTGGGCGTGGCGACATCGATGACGAGTACATCGCCCTCCGCCTGCTGGACAAATGACCGCACCACCCCTTCCATCTGGATCCACTGTCCATCGAAGGAGCCCTTTGCTACATCATCGTAAAGCACGTGCATAGGCTTGGGCGGCGCTGCTTGGCCAATCACCTT
>JAICXS010000480.1 GCA_025934615.1 Nitrospiraceae bacterium | reverse complement strand
TACGTCCCAGCACAGGCCGGAAGCTGTGCCACTCGGCTCGGAGCTTGTTGCGGATCCCTCTGCATCGGCAATCGCCGTGGTCACGATGAGAGCAGCGCCAGTAACTAGTGCGAACCCGATTTCCCTCACTATGATGCCTTCCTCTTTTGTTGCTGTGCGAGATACATGAATGCCGAACCTTCAAACCGCGTTCCATTAAATCTCGCTCCGGACGTCGGCCAAGAATGGCAATTCTGTGAAGCGCGTTCGAAGCGCGGCCATCCGCTGCGTTTTTGGAAATGCAAATTCCGAAGGCAGTTTATTTGTCTTTTCCACAGGGAAAAAAATTTTGACTCTGAGTCGCGCAGAGGACGGTTGGAAAAGCGGATTCGCCAATTCTACTGAGGCCAGCGGGAGGGGCATGAGCGGCCAAAGGCCGTTACCGTGGGAGATGGAACCATGTTCGACATCGGCAGCGAAATAGAGACCCTCGAACGCTACGCGTCCGAGTGCGCGCTCATCTCCAATTTAGCGACGGATCGGCGGGCCAGACATGAGAATGGGGAGCTTGCGTCGGAGTACCGACAACGAGCAGAGAACCTCAAATACTACGCTCAGCTCGTGGCAAGCGAGCAAAGCCCTGTCCCTGTCCTCATCCGGGGGCGGCGCACGACGGGGCTCGGGAGCTAGGCACGTTCCTCTCGTCTGCTTGCGAAGGCACAACGAAGTTTCCGGCGATCGGTTCGCGATTGTAGAACGATTGATCGATTCAGATTCAATGGCGTCGTGAAAGCGATGCTCTCGCGTATGATCGGACCGGGACGCAGTTATTAATCGCGGGGCTATGGAATCGAGGACGCCGGAATCGATCAGACCGGGATCGATTGTGCGATCAATCCAACCAGACGGTGGATTTCAGCGGGCTGGCCTTCAACTCTACAGCATCTTGCGGCAGCCGGTTCTCAGGAGTCGCCAGACCGGCACGCGACAATATTAACTGCTATTTCGAGAATTAAACATTGGCGGGCCGGTTTATCTCCCTGGAGGATCAGTAAATTTAATTGCACCCAGAGTGGAACACTCCCGTTAATCGGTAGTTGAGGGCTGTCGTGGGGCCAGGTTTTAATGTCCGATCAGCTATTCCCAAACGAAATTGCCAACGATCTTGCTGCCACGCCCGGCATCAGAATGCGGCATGTCATTTATCTTGCAGCGATCGGCGCTGCGACAATTGGATGGTTTTGGCTCATCGCTTGGGCCGCAATTCGCGTCTCTCAATAGGTTCCGTGATCTGCAGGCGATTGGTTTTGTTGCGTAGCCGCGGAGTTCGAAATGGTTCGCTCGCCGTCTATCGTTCCAGGCGTCGGTCCGGACGTATTGGATGCGGGTCGGACCGAGAGCGAGAGTGATTGTCAGGACAGCGAGTTCGAGTACTCATCACCGCGCACGCCAGCTCGCGACCGTTCCGATACGGCTTGGGAAGTTGGGCCAGCGCTGCGACGACTACGGTCGCGAGCTGCTCAGTTGCTTCAGGAATTCGGTCGTTGGCCAGTCCTTCGGCATCAATTCGCATCGCGCGCAGCAAAAGCAGCAACCTGCTTCGCGCTACTGTCATTGTTTTTGTGGCCGGCGATTTACAACGGCCAGCCATTGTTCTCGCCAGATACCGGCGCCTATATCCGCGGCTTTGACGGCGGCATGGTATGGCTTACCGGCCGTACCACAGCTTGGACGACCTGGGCCTCGGAGCTGCGTGGCCCGCGTCAACTGGCGCATAACCCTAACGCTGAAGAAGTAACGAGCCTCCAGAGTCCGACTTTTATCATAGCTGGACGATCGGTTTCCTGCGGGGGCCTGCTCTACCTGGGTGAGTTGCTCGGAGGATTATGGGCCAGCATTGCCATCCAAGCGGCCGCGGCGCTTGCCGCGATTGGTTTCACCCTGCGGCTCCTGAAATTGTTCAGTTGGACAAAATTCGTATTCACCGCCCTGATATTGAGTTTCGCCTCCTCACTACCATTCTTCACGTCATTTCTGCTGCCTGATATTTTCGCCGGGCTGGCGCTACTTGCTGCCGCAAATTTCCTTGCGCTCGGACAACGACTGACGCGTTGGGAGGAGATTTTTTGGATCTCGATATTGACGGCGGCAGTGGTGTTCCACCCCTCCCATCTCGCGATCGAATTGGTGACCCTTGCCGCAGCGATTGTTGCAAGAGGCTTCAGCGCAAGAATTTCGCGGACGGGCGTCATCGCTCTGGCCGTCGCGGCCGGCGTCGGGCTCGCCAGCGAACTCGCTTTTGGTCTCATTGTGCAAAAGGTGCTGGGCGTCCCGGTCGCTCGACCGCCTGTCGTGATGGCCAGAATAGTCGCAGATGGCCCCGGAGCAGCTTACCTTCGTGAAAAATGCCCTGACGCCGGGTTAGTCGCGTGCGAGTTCGTCGATCGGCTGCTTTTAAATTCAGACGCATTCCTGTGGGACACTTCGCC
>JAICXS010000545.1 GCA_025934615.1 Nitrospiraceae bacterium | reverse complement strand
TTGTCGCCGATCTTGTGGCGGAGGTTCATCGTTTCTGATGGATCGGCCTCTTCGAGCCACCGGCAGGCGAGTTGCTCGGTGAATCCGGTCTTTGATAGACACTCGCCGAGACCGTAGTGTTGTCCTCGGCAAGCGCGCGAAACCGGACAGGAACGTAGCCACGCTCTAGCAATGACGCGAGCGGATAGATGTTGCGACAGACCCGTCCATTGCATCCGCCAGTGGATGACTCCATTACTTCGGCCTTGCGATCCGGGGTAAAGCGAAGGAAGAGCATGACGTGAGAGCCCGGCTTGTTCAACGCATCACCCGGCTTCAGATCCCAGGGATTCTCGAGCGGTTTGGCAATCGCCGGAATTGCCGCGGTGGTGTAGTGAATAGAGAGTCCCCAGGCCGCGCTCACGAATGCTGAGCAGTCCACTCCGGCGACATCGGCCCTTGGAGCATTTCTGGTGCAGACATTGCCGGCCATCGCGCCGCTCTCAACACGCTGGCGAAAATTTGCCAGTGACCCGTGGCAGCCCCAGCAATAGGGTACGCCCCTCACCTCCTGATTGAGCTTGCCCTGCAAATACCATGGCCTGCGAATACGATTGAAACCCGTGCACGCCGTATCCGGATCGCTGCCGTAATTCGCCGGCGTCAACTTCCACTGCAAGCCCTCAAACGCAAAAGCAGTCTCAATGGTCTGCTGACGATTGGACGGACGCACGGCGGCAATCGCATCAAACTTGCTACGCGAATTTGCACCCGACTTTCCTGCAACCGAAGAGTTCGTTGTGCCGGGAAGACGGAGATCGACGATCGATGAGTTCCGCAGCTGCCGAAAGCCAACGCCGACGACATCCACCGCATCCGCTCTGGTGCGCAGGAAATAAACATTGCCATCACCAGAAACCGTGACAAAGCGCCGTGTCAGGGGCAAGTTCTGCAGGGGAAGCTCGTATATTCCCTCCAGTTTTCCATTCGGCGCATAGCGTGCCACGAAGGTCGACGCCTTCCCTAAGTCCGGAATATTTTCACCGAGCACATAAAACCGATCGCTGTTGTCGATTTCCAAAAACTCGACCGTTCCCAATTTGTTGGGTACTCGCAGCGTCAGCGACGCAATCGTCTCGTTGGTCTCCATGGTTCGAACTTCGATGCGAACGCTGCTTTCCCCTTTATTGGGAATGACGTCCGCGATGATCGAGCCTTTGCCGCGCGATGAGATATATTGACGATCGGGTTGCCGCGTCTTCTTAATGATCACGTCGCGCGTGCTCTGATCGAGCAGATCCGAGGCACTGCCAGGCGGCTGCGAGCCCATTTGCGCGAAGGCCGAAGTGGCAAATCGATCGTCGACACCACGCGTAGAAACCTCTTCGAGCTGAACAGCATCGCCATCAAGCCCGCGAGTCGAGGGTTGGTCAGCCGGTTTGAGCGTTCGCACCGAGCCGTCCCACACCAGGATATCGCTCTTGTTTACAACGAGATCGCTGGGTTGAATGGTTGGCGGCATCTTGAGAATGCTGGCCTCATCTGCGGACTGCTTTGGATTGAACCGGAGAATGCGGCCATTGACTTGATCAAGCAGGAAGAGATTGCCGTCCGCATCCGAAGTTAGCGCCTGTGGCCCGGCGATCTCCACGTCCTCACTGGCATCCACGATCCCGACCGAAGCGGCCGTCGACCCGCTGGAAAATTTCCGCACTACGACGTCGTCGGCCATAGCCCCTTCCAGCCAACAGCACGTGCAGCCTATCGCAATTGTCCAAATTAAATTTTGACGAAACATGTT
>JAICXS010000354.1 GCA_025934615.1 Nitrospiraceae bacterium | reverse complement strand
GGAGGTGAATCATATGAGGGACAAGGCGGGCCAGAGAACTCTCCCGGCGCCGGCAGCGCCCGTGCGGGCGGCAACGGCATCCTCACCCGATTTGGCCGTCTCTTCCACTGCTGAGCTAATGTCGCGATGAAGTTGATCCATGCGAGGGTCGGGATGCGTCCAATGATACTGGAACCCGGCTTGATCCAACGGACCTATGCATGCCTCAAGAGACCGCCGCGGCTCAGACTGGTTGAGTAAGGCCGAGCCGGGCGGAATCAGGAGCCGAATCGCATACTGCACCGGATCGATGGCCTCGACGAGGTCATGGGTCTCCACAAGATGAAACATGTCCGCATAGTCCTCCAGGGTCGTCCATGGAGTAAAAGCCACCAACGATGGGCGTAGCGTGATGCCCGATGCTCGTAGGATGTCCAACGCGATGACGACATCCGCTGCCGTATGGCCTTTTTTGAGGCGTGTCAGCACGACATCGCTGAACGACTCGACGGCCGAGATCACGAAGAGGCAGCCGAGTGCGGCCAGTTCAGGGACCATTGCCCGGCGTTTCAACAGATGCTCGATCTTGGCAGTAAAATCAAACGTGAGATGGGGAAATTCTGCGTGCAGAGCCCGCACGATGCCCAACGAATGGCCAGGACCATTCAAGAAGTCAGGGTCTCCGAATGTGATATGCGTCGCCCCGGCCGCAACGTGCTGCCGAATGTCTTGCAGCACGACTTGCTCAGGCACCAAGAAGAAGCGGCCCTCGTAGACCGGTACAATCGGGCAATGTAGACAGGTATGCAAGCAGCCTCGACTCGCTTCGACGTATCCCACCACGTGCTCCATACCGCGATATTCCAGATGAGCATACCGTGTGAGCGACGGAAGTTTGGTACGGCTTGGCGCAGGCGCATTCATGGGAAACCGTGTGAGGGATGGACTGACGATCTGCCCGCGGCGGCTCACACCGTCGAGAGGCGGTAAGCCCCCCTCACGTTCGCCTCCTTCGTCATGAGCAGAATGCACAGGGGTGGACGTCTGATCAAGCGCGTTGATCAGATTCACCAGCGATGGCTCGTATTCGCCTCCGATCACGAAATCCGCGACATGCGACAATAAATATTCCGCATTGATCGACGCGTACAGACCGAAAATACAGATGTGGCACGTAGGGTTCACATCCCGGATCAATTGGGCCACACGGACGCCCAGGCGCAAGGCTGTATGCATAGGGACTGAAATACCGATGAACTGCGCCTGCTTGACGCGCTCGGCGTCGAACGGGTCCACCGCAATATCCAAGGCCGCGGGCACATAGCCGGCCTGTTCCAGAAAGCCCATCGGCTGTGCAATGCCGACCGGCTGATGTCCCAACTCATAGCACGAGATCAATAAAATGGCGCCGGGACGACGAAGGGACACGGGTTTCTCCATTTTGACTTGGTTCGGTATGCCGTTTATTTCCATAGCCGTTCAACCGTGTGAAAGGGTACGCAATCCTCACGATGAATGCAATCGGCCGAGGCAATCGGAGTAATCGATAGCGCCGGACTTTGAGAGGTCCGAATTGACGCTTGCCAAAGCCATCTCTTATACTCGCGTTCTTTTGGGACGATGAAACGGCGCGATCGGCTACGTAAAGATAATGGGATTTGAACCACGACAGTTTCGCCGGCGGCATAGGGCCGGCCAACTCAGCGGCAGGCGGCGGTCAGGCGTGTTTGGGCTTGGCATGTTGCTCGTCCTCCATGCAGCTCTCGCCGCTCCTATGTCCTGGGCACAAACCACCGTGATATGGGATCCGCTTACTAAAGGGTTGTCGACGGCGATGTGGGCCCCTGGGCCGACATGCCATGATGAGGTGCCGCCGTTGATTGCCGTACGCATCGATCCCGAACAATATCGGTTTGCTACCTATCATTACAAAGATGAGAAACTGCCCGCGCCCCTCACCATCAAAGAATGGCAGCGTCGTACAGGCGCCGACGTCTTGTTCAATGCCGGCTTGTTTCGAGACGATTATTCGTACATGGGCGTGCTGTTGAAGGACGGCCGGTCACTGGGCACCAAGCGCCATGGACAATGGCAGGGCCTCTTCGCCGCTGAACCGACCGCCCCTGGACTACGCAAGGCGCGTGTCATCGACCTGGCCGTGGATTCCTGGGACGTGGACAAAGTGGCCTATCGGGAAGTTGCGCAGTCGTTGATGCTGCTGGACCACCTGGGCAAGCCGCGCGTCCGGCAGACGGGAAAACGCGCGCATCAAACTATTGTCGCGGAAGATCGAGACGGGTTCATCCTGTTGTTGAAAACGACCGACCCGACGGCGCTGTGGGATCTTGCGATCTGCCTCCAACGTGACTTTCCGGCGATTCATCAGGCCATGGTCATGGATGGAGGGGCATCCTCGGATCTTCTGATCGAAGGCTTCCTTTCGGGAGAAGAGAAACATGGCACCGCCTTGTCGGTCCAACCCTACCAGGATCTCCTCGATGGAGGCGGCATGCGCCATATTCCTCTTCCGGCCGTCATTGGGGTGCTGCCGCGCCAATAGAGATGACGAGTAGGTCGAGACTTGTAGAGAACCTCGAACTTCAAACTATTCTGGACTAGCGCTTCACCGGCTGCACAGGATAGCCGGCTTCGACCCACGCCCCCATACTGCCGCTGACATTGTACACATGTCGATATCCCAGATCGGCGAGTGTTTCGGCGGCAATGTTGCTGCGATGGCCGGACTGGCAATAGACAACGATGTGATCGTCCAATTTGGCGCCAATTTCGCGATGACGGGCTTTGATTTCACGGAAGTCGATATTCAAATCCGTGCCCGGGATGACACCGGTAGCGTGTTCCTGCGGCGAGCGAACATCGATCAAGATAAAGGGTTTTCGGTCCAGCGACGGCCCCTTTTCCAAGCCGGCTCGCAACTGCGCGACCGTGAGCACATAGGAATGGTAGGCCCACACCGCGCGATCGGCCGCTGCTCCGAGCGCAAGCATGATCACACCCAGCACAAGGATTCGAGACATGATACACCTCCAGCCGGAAGTCATTCTTCAATCTCCGATGAATTATTCTAAGTCCTCTGAAAGGAGGCGGTCAAGGTTCGGTCTGCTTGCAGCCGTAGTCTCTGCCCTAGCGCTGTATGGATGTTCAGAGGGATCGCGACTGGTGCAAAGCAGCGAGTCCGGAGGAACCGTGGTCTATCCGTTTAAGGAAGGTGGCTCTCTTTTATCGCCGTTTCGCAAAGATGCACTGCACACAATGCAGCAACACTGCGGCGGATCCTATCGAATCGTTCGCGAGGGAGAGACGAAAGCGCGCAGTCGGGTGAATGAAAACGCCGGGGGAATGGAAGAGATCCGCGAACGGCGATGGGGAATAGAGTTTGAATGCAAGGAGAGGAAGTAAGAAAGCCGGAGGACGGCCGT
>JAICXS010000251.1 GCA_025934615.1 Nitrospiraceae bacterium | reverse complement strand
TCCGAGAGCCAGAAGTGCGGCCGAAAACGAAGCCCACGTTCATCCAGTTCTCGATAGAGTTGTGCGATGCGTTCCTCTAGAGGGCTTCCCTCAAGCTGAAGGTGCAGCTCGCAGAGACGCAGATCGAGCAACTGCTCATCGGTCCAAGCTGCCCATTCCGGAGAGGTATTCACAGCAGGCGGCTGCGAAGGAATGGCGTCTGTCGCCCGTTCAGTCGTCACAATGCCGTTGCCGTTTGCAATTGAGATGAACTGGTGTGTTCGGCCGTCACTCCCATCAGTATAGCAAAGGAATGTACGTATTCTAGCGATTTCTAGAGAATTCGGTTAGCGGTCGGGGTGTCGTGATGAACCCGGCTTGGGACTCGCCACACCTCGATACATATCGGCGCCGGGACGCGGAAGGCCGTCCATCACAAATCGATCCAGCCGCTCCACGGTGAACCCACTCTCTTCAACGAGTCGATCGATGCGCCGGTTCAGGTTGCATCCGCAGGCAAATATCCGTTGGAAGGGATTCAAGATTGTCTGCCATTTGGCGATTTTTGGATCGTCGCTTCGGCCGTGTTCCAGAAAGACAAACTTTCCGTCCGGCTTCAGCACCCGTCGAACTTCGCGCAGTGCTCGAAGAGGATCGCCGATGGTGCAAAGCGTCCATGTGCTGACCGCGTAATCGAACCGTTGGTCTTCCCAGGGAAGCGCTTCGGCTCGATAGCGAAGGATTTCAACCGGCATGGCGAGATTGGCGCTTCGGTCCGCCACTCGCTTGTCCAGCAAGTGGCCCGGTTCAATCGCGGTGAGCCACGTCACCGTGCTCGGATAGTGCGGCAAGTTCAGACCTGTGCCGAAGCCGATCTCCAACACTTTTCCTGCAACCGGCGCCAGCGCCCGTTGTCGTTGTTCCTGAAAGCGGGGCGTCCGCATGACCCGATCCATCAGCCGAGGAAATATATAATCAGCGTAGAGGCCCACAAAACTCTCAAAACAGGATGAAATGCCAATGCAGCGGCCGATGACTAAATCACTGCGGTCTTTGTGTCAGCAACTTACGGTAAGCTGAAACCGACGGCAAAGGCGGCGATACGGTGGCCATACTGTTTAGCAGCGATACTAAACCGACCGATTCAAAAACGTTTTCTCCGCCGGAAGCCGGAAGTCAAATGCCGGTATATTATCACCGATCGGAGAGACATGGTTACATCGACGATACGTAACGGTTAACGATCGACTCCTTTCCGGCATCGCGGTCCATCCGAGTCGTTCCCAATCCAACAGACGGTAAAGTTGACAGTCCAACATGGCACCGGGCACGGCACGTCCGTGCTCTACGTCATATTTTCTAGCGAATCTCCCATCGCCATGCAAATGGCTCTGTCAGGCGCTCTTCACACTAGGTAGTTAGGCCTAAATATATCAACAATCAGATCAATGAGTTCTGGCGTGGCAAACAATTTGATAGACCAATACCTAACAAAGTCTAGCTAGGTATGGCTATGCTGCTTACCCTAAACCTCTTTGAGTACCGGCGGCGCCGGTCTGTCACGCCGGCTCGGGTGATGCTTCGAAAACTTATTATGCCGTGTATCCAGTTTGTTCCCATATGGCAGCTCCGCACCCGCCTCTGGCAGATCTGCGGCGCCAATATTCATTCATCCGTATGGATTGCTCGAACGGCCATGCTCGATGAGGATGCGCCGGAACTGATTACGATCGATGAAGGCGTTCGGATCTCCTATGGCGTCATGCTCGTCACGCATAGCGATCTGGATAAGGAAGTCGGTCCGATTCACATCGGTCAGCAAGCCTGGATCGGAGCAGGGGCCGTCATTCTGCCCGGGGTCAGTATCGGCGCCTACTCGGTAGTCGGCGCCGCTGCGCTTGTGAACAAGGATGTACCGCTCGATGTGCGGGTGGCTGGAGTTCCGGCGAGGATTATTAAGAATACCGGCGTACCCAAGGAATGGATTCATATTACGGATGATAATTATGAAACGTTGGCAGGAACGCCCCGAGCCAATGAGGCCATCTCGCCGACGCCGGCACCAGTTGGCAGGCACAATGGATCGGCATGATCGCGGTGAAATGGCTATTTGGCAGTTTTCTGCGATGTTTGATTCTCTGACTTCTCGCCCTTAGCGGCCTTGTTTACCCCGTCGGCCGTGGTACTCGCCGTTTTGGATAAGCCTTTTCCGACCTCATTTCCGACCTCTTTCACTTTATCCATGACGCGCGGAATTGGTTTGGGGAAGTCGTCAACCCGTACCTCAGCCACAGTCATACGGATGCCTGTCGCCACGATGCTACAGAGGGTTGCAGCCGTGATAGCCGTTCGATGCCATCGTGTCTTCATGGTGTTCTCCGTTTGAAAGCCTCGCAACATTCTTTACTGAATGTAAGACAGAGCTAGCCGGGACTAGGGAGATCGACCAAGTAACGAAGCGTCCCTCCTGATGGACTGGCTCGTTCATGAATTTGATAGGGAGGAAAATCGGTTCGTAGGCGCGCGATGAGACGTTTCATGGGCAGATCACCTGCATGCTCGCACACCCAGACTTCGATGCCGGTCTCCAGCTCATGAAACCGGCGCAGGACGCGAAAGCTCGGGTCCTCCATATAATAAGCGGACAACCATCCGGTGAGGGCATGCACGACCCACCCGTGCATTTGAGCATATTGCGGACTTACGCCTAGTTCGATGGACCGCTGGGGCTGATCGGATGGCTGCATAATCTACGCTGAGCATCGATGACTCTGTTTATGCAGACACTAAACGATTCCCTTGCAATCGACAAGCTCCTCTCTTGAATGAGAAGACATGATTTTTCATGGCTCGAAAGGGTAAGATGGCGAGTGCACGAGAAAATCATCAGTCGACGGGCAATCATCTCGGTGCTCACCGCGCGGCGGGCTGGGGGCCAACGAGTAGTCTTTACCAACGGCTGTTTCGATCTGATGCATGTCGGCCATACTCGTTATTTACAGGCGGCTGGAGCCCTAGGCGATCTTCTCATTGTCGGTGTCAATACGGATCGATCTGTGCGGGCTTTGAATAAAGGACTGGACCGGCCGATCGTGCCTGAGCAGCAACGCGCCGAAGTGCTCGCGGCATTGGCCAGCGTCGATTATGTCGTCCTCTTCGATGAACCTGATCCAGGCCGGTTGATCGCCGAAATCTTGCCTGACGTCTTGGTTAAAGGCGGGGATTGGATGCCGGACAAGATCATCGGCCGCGAGATCGTTGAAGCGCACGGAGGCGTCGTGAAAACCATTCCCTTGGTTCGCGGCGTCTCGACGACGGCGATTGTGGAGAAAATTAGGGGGCTGAAGTAATTCAGCCAATAAAATAATCAGGTGCCTGCAGTGAATGACTGAACGAGCAAGTACTCATTTACTCAATTACCCCCGTGCTTAACACATAACGATTCCCGTCCACACCCATGTCTGCACCTGCGCACGCCTTTCAGTTTTGGGATCAGCTTCTTCAGCCGATTCATGACGCCGTTCAGCACACGGCCGGCCGATCGTGCCTCACCGGTATCCATGGAGCCATGAGCGCCTTCGCCCTCAGCTTGCTGACCCGTGGTGATGGCCCTTCCTTTATCATCGCGACGGCTTCGGATGAAGATGCGGAGCGGATGTATGACGATGTGCTTTTTTTTCGGTCCATGCTGGGTCTTGCCTCGGACGCGGTCGCCTTGTTTCCCGAATGGGAAACGCTCCCGTACGAGCCGACCGCTCCCGCACCCGAGCTGATCGCGCGACGGGTGCGGACGCTCTTCCGTTTGTCGGAAGGAGCCCGAACGGTCCTGATCACGTCCGTCCCTGCGCTGCTGCACCGGCTCATGCCGCTGTCTGTGTTTACAGATGGCTGCGCACAGCTCAAGGCTGGACGTACGCTAGAACGTGAAGCCCTCATCGCACGTCTCTTGCGCCTGGGATATCGCCGAGGGTCGGTGGTCGAGATTCCCGGTGAGTTTAGCGTTCGTGGCGGTATTATCGATGTATACTCCACCGCCTACGATGACCCACTCCGTATCGAGCTGCTGGGCGACACGATCGATTCGATCCGACAATTCGATCCTACGACGCAAAAGTCTACGGCGAAATTGCCTTCTGCCTTGCTTCTCCCCGCGCGTGAATTACTGCATCCCGCCGACCGGCCGGAAGCGCTTGAACCGCTTCCTCCCGATGCGGAATGGCGCAGTCCGAACGTGTATGCATCCATGGACACACTGCTTAATTACTTTCATCACGCTCCCATCGTCGTACTGGATCAGCCTCAAGCTTTGGCGAAAAAGGCGAGTGAATTTTTGGATGAGGCGGCGGAAGCGTATCTGCGTTTGGGCGATACAGCCGAAGAAAAGGGATACTCCTCTCCAGAGCGTCTCTATGCCGATTGGACCGAGCTCTCGAC
>JAICXS010000278.1 GCA_025934615.1 Nitrospiraceae bacterium | reverse complement strand
GTTTGCGTATAGAGGCGACACCCAACCTGAGGACCGATAACGTTCCGCCGAGTTCATCATGAATGTCACGTGCCAATCTCGTTCGCTCATTCTCTCGGACCATCTCCAGATGGGCAGTCAGGCGGCTGAGTTCTTGGTTGGACCGAGCAAGACGAGCTTGGACGGCTTGGCGTCCAGAGGCAAAAAAGACTCCCGTTAGGGAAATGACCACGAATAAGACAAGTCGAAGCATGTCATCATGAGAAGCGATGAACAGAGAACCTCTAGGGGCCATGAAGTAAACGGCGATTGCAGTAGTCGAGACCGCTGTCGTGAAAAGACCAGGACCCAAACCGCCATACCAGGCAGTGAATAAAATGGCTTCGAGGATCACAAAGAGAACCGATGCGTCGGAAACCGCTGCAACTGTGGCGGCGAGAACGATGGACACGAGGGCCACGGCGGCGGATACGCCATATCGGCACAACCATGAGAGAGGTGTTTTCTTCGCTGACATGGGTCACCGTATCACCGCCACTGTCCCCAGAGCAAACAACGTAGGCGCATACGGCATACGGGTCACCGTCATCACTTAACTGAGGTGACTTCGGATGACGCATATATCTTATGGGAACGGGAATGCCTAGTTGATAAAAATAGCCGTCTCGACTATCGTAAAGCATCATCGGACGCATGCGCGCGGTGCTCATTAGCGCCTTGCGGCCCTAGATGACCTCGCCTTCTTACGACATCCTGGCGCAGATCACCTTCGGCCATAGCGGTTCCACTCGTCAGTTTGAGAAAGCATATTTTGCTATGGCGTACCCTGCCTCCGTGTTAATCCTGGATAACGATCCCGTGACTCTCCTTGCTTTACCAGAGATGCTGACGACTCGTTTACCAGACGTATCGGTGCGAACCTGTTACTCAGCAATTACAGGGTTAGACGCACTGCGGGACACCAATTATCGTGTCGTAATTGCAGACCTACGAATGCCGGAGATGGATGGCCTGACGTTGCTTCGCAAAGTTCGTCAGGTACGTGAGTACACGCCCGTTGTCGTTATGTCGGGCGTCACCGAATGGGGGCTGGCGAAGCGCGTGGTAGAGGCAGGGGCGTTTGCATTCATCCAAAAACCATTTGAGCGTGTCCAACTGGCTCAAACCGTTCGGCTCGCCATACAGTGTAGTGAGTTGCGGGAACAAGTGCGGTTTGGCAAAAGACGCTTGCGTCGGTTGTCGGAATTACTAAGGCGAGCCACGTCCTCGCCATTGCTGTCACCGGCTCTACAAGAGGCTCTTAAACGAATGGACAGGGAGAGCGACACGGGAAGGCGTCGATTGCCCGGATAGAGGCAGGGATAGCTCGCGTAACTGAACATCTCTGCCGACACAACGAAACACTTTCAGTGTTCGAAGCACAAGCTCGCACACGGACAAAGACGATGCTTGAAACGCTTGGCGAATAGCCCACCGGGCTATGCCATCATCTAGACTGCAAGCAACTGGCTACAAGTCATTCCGGTGCCGGTGTACGATTTACAGATAAAGGAAATTTTTGACCAGAAGGTCGTTCGCCGACCCTCGGACATGTAGATCTAGTTGACGTGTTCTGCCGCTCATAGGACATCCCCTTCCATGTTGATGATGAACCACGGCGTGCTTCATCCTTGCGGTCATGTCGCTCTCCCTTTTTCCTTCTCCGCGGCCTCACATACCTTCATGCATTCCCCCGATGCGGTTTGCCATCATGATGTCTGAGTTTTATCAGATAGCAGCTATGGATAGATAACCTTGCAACTGGCGGATTGGTTATCAACTAACTACTTTATTATCATTTAGTATGATTGGGAGAGGAGATGTTCCACAGACCGCAGTTCCCCACGCAACGACGTGAGCTCCGTGGAAAGATAGCGATGAGTCGCTTCATTCCCTTTGGTTTGCTCGACGAGTCGAACCAGGAGGGCGATCCGGTCCTTCACCAGCCGCACGGCGCTCGCTACTCCGCTCTCGAGTTCGGCATTTCGACGGGCCATGAGATCAAGCGTCAGACCGATATCCGCTCCGTTCAGATTGAAGGTCACTTCAGGCACCTGCTGTAGTGCATTGGCGGGCATATCCGACTGCTCAGCGTCTTCTGGGTTCTGAATGATAGTGAGGCCGCCCGCTTCATGCACGGCGCGCAATCCCTATGAGCCGTCGGCTAGGTAGCCACTTAATATCACGCCGATCACTCGGTCTCCATACGCCTTCGCCGCGGACTCGAACAGACGATTAATGGTGTGACGTGGACTCGTCGTGCGCTCCAATGTTTCAAGACCCAGTTGGCCATCGCGAACGGTCACTGAGTGGCGCGGAGGCGCCACAAAGACCGCTCCCTCGTACAGGCGCTCGCCCTGCCTCGTCTCACGAATCTCAATGTGTCCAAACTGCCTGAACCACTTTGACAGATCGAAGTCACTGTCCGGGTCAACGTGCAGCATCACGACGATGGCCGCCGGGATATCATGCGACAAGTCCTTTAACACCGTCCCAATGGCCGCCCGTCCACCGGCCGACGCCCCAATCACAATCACGGTTCGAATGGGCGGCGCTTGTCCCTCTGTCTGCTCATCCGACGACTGTGGTGGTGGATCGCTTCGTCGCAGCACTTCTTCGTGCTCCGGTGCCTTTTGTGACTGGTGCGATAATTTATTGTGATCTGACGCCAACGACACGGCAAGTGAAACGTAGGTAGCGTCGAATATAGATAAGTCGATCAGTACCTACGTAATCAAGACATTCTAGTCAACGTAAGCCCTTCAGTGTACCCTTGCAACACAAAACATGTGCCTTTGCCCGCCGAACGCTCCGTGTCGTGTTGGTCTTTGGTAATGCCATAGCCATTCCAGTCCTCTTCTCTAACAACGCCTTGCACCTGAATTCTCAACCGATTAGGATCGTCGCATGATATTCCACACGCCGCGAAACACGTGTGCGCTTGCCGGCATGTTGTCGGTCTTCCTGACCGTGCTCACCTTGTCCTGCCTCTCCGCTCAGGCGCAAGATATGAATGCCTATTCCAGCGGACGAGGGTCTGACACGTCAAACCGAAGTCCAGCGTCCATGGGCGTTCCGAGTTATCAGGACACGATAGAGTTTCTGACTCAAAAAGCTCGGCAGGAGGAGCGGGAACGTGTGGCGGAGGAGAACCGCCGCCAGTCTTTTCGTAACCGTGGCAACGGTCGCGAGTCACGTCGCGATTACGACTTTGGCCCGCTGTCTACCGGCGAAGGCCTTCGTCAATACGGACGGTAAGCCCACTTAGAGGGCTACGGTCGTCTGCTCTTCCTGCCCATATCATTGCTCTTGATGACGCCAGCCGTAGCAACATGGTAGCAACGGGCGGAAGGAGGAGGCGGATCCTCGCGAAGTGCTTGATGTTATTGGTGGGCCGTGTAGGGTCGAACCGACGGCCCGCTGATTGATGTTATCAGGTCCGTGTCGAGTTTAGGAGGCCGACGATGGAAGCGCTTGCGTGTTTACAGCGTGACGGGACGATCGACTGGAATAAGAGCCGTCAGCGTTGAAACGGGCGCTTTTTTAGCGTTCGCATTGATGTCTCCAGAAGTCGCCATCGGTATGAAGCTGGATCGATTCTTCCGACCGCATATCATCTTTGATCCTAGATCGAATATCCAGTTACCGGCATCGGCGATTCCCAGAATAAGAGTCATGATAACGTACCAGGCACCGACCACCAGTATGGGAATTGAAGCGACCGCAAGCATTCCGATAATCATCCACACGACAATCCACATGACTATCACCTATCACCTCTCCAGCGGAAACACTAGCACGCGACCATTGAACGCTTTCCGGTCAATCGCTTCGTTGATTGGGCCGCAGTTCCGGTGCTTCCGCTTTCATTGATTCAGTTTTTGCACTTCGTTTCCTATTGGCCCATTCCCGGGAGCGCTTTCTTCAAGATCCCCGCGCCTCCTTCAGCCGGCAGAGCTGCCAATTGATCTTTCACGGCTTTCAGCGTTCCCATATTCTTCTGAAGATCATCGACGTTCTTCTGCATTTCAACGAGCGCACTTCCAATCTGTTTTACTGATGCCATCCCGAACGCCCCTTGCGCAGCGGCGTAGTGGATGGAGACCCCGCCACGCACGAACGCGGCGTCGTTCATCAGCTCCTGGTGCAGCGGGATGTTGGTCTGGATG
>JAICXS010000521.1 GCA_025934615.1 Nitrospiraceae bacterium | reverse complement strand
TCCATCGCGTCGATGATGGTGTAGAGAGGCGGGGCATGAGGCTGTTCATGGTGGGCGTTGCCGCCACGATGGCTATGCGGTTGGGCTTCCTCTGCCTGCAAGTTCGCGGCGTCCAGAAGAACGAGCCGGGCGAGTTCGGCGGTGGCCCCCGTCGATATGATCTCGCCGCGATATCCTCGCTTCACCAGAAGCGGCAGGCGGCCACTGTGATCGAGGTGGGCGTGCGTCAGGAAAACAAAGTCGATCTCGCGCGCATCGAAACCGAATGGCACGCCATTGTCTTCTGCGAGCTGGCGGCTGCCTTGAAAAAGGCCGCAATCGATCAGGATGCGGCGTCCTGCCGCTTCCAAAAGGTGGCAAGAACCAGTGACGTCCTGTGCTGCACCGTGAAAAGAGATTTTCATGTGACTCCGTCGGTTGGAAGGAGCGGTTCGCCATTCTTTTCATGCCACCGCAGAATAGTTTGCCAGGCCTCCTGGGCGGTTTCCACGAACCAAAACAGGTCCCGGTCTTCCGCGGCAATGACGCCTTCCTGATACAGGAATTCCGGATCGAAGGCGCGGCGCCAATAATCCTGCCCGACCAGTACGACGGGAACGGGCGGCGTCTTGCGGGTCTGGGAAAGCGTCAAGACCTCGAAGAGTTCGTCCAAGGTGCCAAAACCTCCCGGAAACGCCACCAGCGCACGTGCCCGCATCACGAAATGCATTTTGCGCAATGCAAAATAGCGGAATTTGAAGGCCAGTTCCGGACTCACATAAGGGTTTGGAAACTGCTCATGGGGCAGGGTTATGTTCAGGCCGATGGACTGGGCGCCCACATCGGCGGCGCCGCGGTTGGCGGCTTCCATGATGCCCGAGCCGCCACCTGTCATGATAAGGCATTGACCGCCTTGCACGCGTTTGCCGTCGCGCCCGACCAGGCGGCCCAATTCGCGCGCGATATCATAATATTTGCTTTTGGCTGCGACCCGCTCGGCAATCGAGAATTGCTGCTTGCGTAAGGTGTCGTTGGGGGCGGCAGCGAGCGCCGCTTGCGCTGCTTCGAGTTGGCGCGCCGCGGCGGAGGGTTCAGAAATCCGTGTGCCGCCGAACACTACGATGGTGTGACCCACATTCTGCTTTCTCAGGACGCTTTCGACCTTCGAATATTCCAATTGAAGCCGAATGCCGCGGCTGTCCTGCTCTTGCAGAAAGGCGATGTCCTGATCGGCCTCGCGATAGGTCGGACTCCGCAATATTGCCTGGACGGCGGCATTCGCGGCGGGATCGTCTTGGGTATCTTTCGGTCGGCGACCGGGCAACGGCTCCCGCCGTTCCTGGGGTTGGGGCGGATCGGGGACCTCTTCCTCTGGCGTGTGGGTCAACCCGATACTCCTCACAATGGCAGCAATTTATAGCTGTTCCGCGAAATCCCGTAGGCGGCCGGACAATTAAAGCTTCGCAACATTATGATGCTTTGACTAGGCTACCATTGAGACGATTTCCCGCAAGGAGCATCCGGACGTGATCACCGCGATCGTACGATTCAAATTGCCCGCTGACGTCGATGCCACAAAAGCTGCCGAGCTGTTTCGTGCGACGGCGCCCAAGTACCAAGGGTTGCCGGGGCTCATTCGCAAATATTACATCTACGATTCCGAAAGCCATATCGGGGGCGGCTGCTATCTCTGGGAAAGCCGCGAGGCAGCCGAGCGCTTCTATAACGACGATTGGCGCGAAATGATCACTCAACGCTACAGCAATCCCGAACTCAGCTATTTCGATACGACGGTGGTTGTGGAGAATACATAAGCCCTATTGGCCGCCGGCGGTGACGCGCCAGATGGCACCCCCAACATCGTCCGCGACCAGTAGATCACCTCCAACGTCCCAAGCACCAGCACGATCACAATGCCCAAACGCAGCCAGATCTTGCGGTTCTTGAGGGATTTCATCGCGACTCCCTTGCCGGTGGCGCGAGCGAAATATTCAGCGGTTCCGCATGGAAGTCC
>JAICXS010000569.1 GCA_025934615.1 Nitrospiraceae bacterium | reverse complement strand
TCGCCGAGCAGCGCGCCGTGCGCGACCAGCGTTGGTCCCAAATTGGAACGATCCCACCCTGTTAGCAACAGCCTGCCTTTCGGCATCTTAGGATCCTGGTTGCCGATCATCTCGAATTCCAGATTCGCCACGATACGATGGAGCGGCACCGGGGGATGATCTCGGAAATAGCTTGACCCAAAGCCTCCCAGTTCTTCGCTGCCGTAGCAGACAAAATAAATGCTGCGCTTGGGCTGTGGTCCGGCAGCCAGCGCGTGCGCCAGTTCCATGACCGCCGTCGTGCCGGATGCATCGTCATTCGCGCCGTTGTAGATGTCGTCCCCGTTCACGGCTCTACCGATGCCCAGATGATCGAGGTGCGCGCTGAGCAGCAGCACCTTTGCCGACGGACCCATGTCACTTCCAGTCAGCAAACCGACGGCGTTGTACGTGTAGCGCGTGTTCTGGTGGGCTTTGATATCGAGATGAATTTCTGCGGCATCCGGCAGCTTCGATAATTCCTGCGCAGCCCCGCTCGACAGCATCACGACTGTGCTGCGTGCGAAACCAGTGCTCGTCGGCGCAACGCCCACTACATGCGAATCGACCATTGTCTTGCCGCCCAGGCGCTGCTCGAAAAAGTCTTCCAGCGGCTTCGATTCGACAAGCAGGATGAGCGCCGGCGCGTTGTTGCTCATCGTGGAGATCGCCCGCAGCACTGGACGAATCATCGCCGCATCGACCTCACCAGTGAGATAAACTGCGCTGCCCGGCTTGATCTGCGCATTGTGGAGGTCGGCGACCGCGATCTTCTGCAGCGTTCCGGAAACGCTTTCTCCTGTGGATCGCAAAATTTGGAAATCCTGCGGCTCTTGCAGCGCCTTCGCGCCAGAGAATGTCAAAGTCGCTCCGCCTTGAAGCACCGGCTGAACTACCTCCGCGCGCTGAATGTAGGTGCCGTCCGGCAATCCTGGCTTGAGACCGTAGCTCTCGAATTCCGACCCAACATAAGTGGCCGCAATCCATTCGTCCGGCGTCGCGCTACCGCGTCCGCGCATGGCATCGCTGGCAAGAAACATCTCGTGCGCCCGAACCCAATCAGAATTGACCGTCCAAGTTGTTGTGCTTTGGCCAACAGTGAACGAGCAGAGGAATAGAAAAAAGGTAGTTAGTAAGACAAAAGCTCTCTTGGGAGTCATTGTTGGAAGTATAAAGTGCCGATTGGACCAGCGAGACAGCGTGGAACGAACGCCCTCGTCAGAAGAAAGCTGGAGCCCCGAAGCTGCGAAGCCCCGAAGCTGCGAAGCCAAACAAAACCAACACCAAAACCAAAACCCCTAACGCTCTCAGGCTTATGATAGGTGCGGCTCACGTTGGCTTTTGTGTTGGTTTTGTTCTTGATGTTGGTTCTGGCTTCGCGGCTTCGGGGCTTCGAGTCTTCGAGGCTTTCCCATGCGATGGTACGTGTGCCCAGGCTTTCGCATATTTCCAGCTCACATACACGTTGTGGTAGAGGTGCAATAAAAAACCTTCCTTGCCATCCAGAAATCCAGCGCGCAATACGTAGTTCCACACAAAATTGAAAATCGGAC
>JAICXS010000315.1 GCA_025934615.1 Nitrospiraceae bacterium | reverse complement strand
TTGACGCAGCTGGAACGCAACAAGCTGATCGAGGAGTATCAGGAGATTCTCAAGCGGATGGAATATCTCCGCTCCGTTCTGGGCAGCGAGGCATTGGTGCGCAAGATCATCAAAGAAGAATTGCTGGCCATCAAGGAAGAATACAAGGATGAACGGCGTACGCAGATTGTATCCGAAGAAGCCGACATCAACGTCGAAGATTTGATTGCCGAGGAAGAAGTCGTCGTCACCGTCACCCATGCCGGCTACATCAAGCGTAATCCCGTGTCGCTCTATCGTGCGCAACGACGGGGAGGCAAAGGGAAGATCGGCATGGGGGTCAAGGACGAAGACTTCGTCGAGACGCTCTTCACCGCCTCTACGCACGACTATCTCTTATTCTTTACCGATGCCGGGAAAGTCTTTTGGCTGAAGGTGCACGAGATTCCGGAAGCCGGCCGAGCCGCCAAAGGCAAAGCGATGGTAAATCTTTTGGCTCTCTCCGGCGATGAAAAAGTGACCGCCACGTTGCCTGTGAAAGAGTTCCGCGACGATCGGTACGTGTTCATGGCCACTCGCCAGGGCGTCATCAAAAAAACGGAACTGTCGGCGTACAGCAATCCCCGTCAAGGCGGCATCATCGCCCTGTCGCTCGACGACGGCGACAAGCTGATCGGCGTGCAGATTACGGACGGTCAGCGCGAAATTCTCCTCGGTACCCGGCAAGGGATCGTCATCCGCTTTAAGGAAGAAGACGTTCGTCCTATGGGCCGCACGGCGCATGGCGTGCGAGGTATTACATTGGAGGAAGGCAACGAGGTGATCGGGATGGAGACCATTACGCCAGACTCTACCACTGCCGTCTTGACCATCACCGAAGGGGGATTTGGAAAGCGCACGCCGGTATCGGAATATCGACTTCAGGGCCGAGGCGGCAAAGGCATCATCAGTGTCAAAACGACGGAGCGCAACGGTCTGGCGGTCGGCTTCGTGCAGGTCCGCGAGAATGATGAAATTATGATGATGTCGTCGAAAGGCAAGATCCTCCGTTGCAGAGTTGATAAAATCCGGGAAGTCGGCCGAAATACGCAAGGCGTTCGAGTGCTGGAAATGGAGGAAGCGGACGACCGCGTCGTCGGGGTCGCCCGTTTGGCGGATACGGGAGACCGGGACGAGACGGCCAGTGGTGGACCTGAAGACGAGGACGGTGAATAGTCGTAGCGCTCAGCAAAAAAGGCTTTCGGCGTGTAGCCTTCAGTTTCCTCTGAGTAACCCCACTCGCATTCACGGCAACGCGTTCATAGCAATCTTATCGTTTCGTTTCCATGGGCTGATCTCCCGAAGGCTAAGGGTGACAGCCCCACGCTGTGATGGCACGCGAAAAAAAGAAACTCGACACAGTCGTAAAGATGGGCCTGGGGGTCTTCGTCGGCGCCTTCGTCTTGATCTGGGGCGGCATGTTTCTGACCCGTCCCGATCGTTCAATCCCGCCGTATAGTATTGGGTCTCAGGAAGGTCGCGCAGTGGCCGTTCACGTGCCTGTCTATACAAGCGATGCCGAACTCGAAACGCTGATCTACCGGTTTCAAAAGGCGGCGAAGGACAAAGAGTTCGGACGGATGAAAATCCATCCGACCACTCCCGACGATCCGGCAGGGCCGTATCGACGGATCACGATTTACGTGTTTACGCATGACGCATGGGCTGAACCAAATATGTTGCATCAATATGTGGCCGCAAGCCACTCCCATGTACCCGAAGATATGTCATTGCGAGAAGCCTTCGAGAAGGCGGTGCGCGGATATTATCGCTTGGACGAATCAGGAGAGGAAGGTCGGATTGGACCGATCGACAGAATCAACATGAAAGACACGCCTGCGACGGCCGCGTTTTCTCGCGTGCTGTTCTCAGGACCGATCAAGGAAACTTCTTTGGATCAGACGGGTTCGCCAGAGCGCGGGCCATGACCTCTATCAGATGGGCACGAATGTCAAGATCTTCAACAGCCTCAGCATGACGGTGCACTTCAGTCAGCGCTTCCTGATTGAGTGAGCGGGTAACGCAGGTCTTCATCGAGACGTTTTTTGAATCGTGGTCCACGATGGCCTCGTGTTCCACTTCTCCGACACGTAGCACGATATCGGTCACGATTGAGCTTCCTGCGGCGGTGTTAATGCCCGCAAGCAAGGACGGCTTGAGAAACGCCAACTGTTGCACCCATACCGAGGAATCGACGATCACATAGAGTTTCTTGAATCGAATCGACTCAGGCCGCGTGTGCGCGGCCACATGTTCGCCGACGATCGCGGGCCACTGCCGCTGCAGCCGATGTTCCAGCAGTTTCACGCTCAGCCCGAAGCGTTGTGCAAGATCGTCGAGAGCGGACGCGAGAGGTGTCAGTGAAGACCATACAGGCATGCGGTTATCTTATGGGGAGACAAGACCCCGGTCAAGGGTTACATACGATGAAAGTGCGTCTCGTGGTATCATGCGGCCAGCATGCGTAAAGAGCACACAGAAACAGTCGTCGCGACCAATCGCAAAGCGTTCCACGATTATGCCATCGAAGAAAAACTTGAAGCGGGTATCGTGCTGCGGGGCACGGAGGTCAAATCCTTACGCGAGGGCAAGGTCAATTTGCGCGATAGTTATGCCAGTGTGGATCATGAGGAAGTGATTCTACACAATTGCCACATTACACCGTATAGCCATGGCAATATCATGAACCACGATCCCTTGCGGCCACGCAAATTACTCCTCCATCGCAAAGAAATCAGCAAGCTCTTAGGCAAGACGCAACAAAAAGGACTCACGATCGTGCCGCTCCGCATTTACTTCAGTCCTCAAGGAAAGGCTAAGGTTGAGATCGCGCTGGCCAAAGGCAAGAAACAGTATGATCGCCGAGAGACGATCAAGACACGTGATGCGAGGCGAGAAGTGGAGCGCGCGATGAAGACCAGGCGTCAGTAATAGTAATAGCCGCTTGACTCGTTGTGCACCACAGACTTGTTCGAGCTTTCAGAGTTGACAATGACGTCTAGACGTCATAATGTGCCTTACAACCATTGTAACAATTGCCTATGAGACGACGGCCAGGTGAAGTAAGAGATGCGATCCTCGAAGTGCTTTCTACACAGCCTGACGGCGCCTCCGTCCAGACGATTGAACAGCGAGTGATTGAAATGACTGGGAGTACGGCTCGTTCCAGTGTTCGATCCTATTTAAGGCTTAATACACCCTCTCTCTTCGTTCGCACTGCGCGGGCACATTACGCTCTTAAGAACAACAGCAACGGAGTGTCTCGTGAAGCGCCCGTGATCTATAGGACCAACCGGAGTTTCGCTTTTGGCCGAGCAACTATTTTTCACGCCGATTGCATGGATTGGCTGCGTCACCAGCCACCGAATACAATCCATGCTGTGGTGACCGATCCTCCTTATGGTCTATTCGAGTACACTCCTGAACAACAGAACAAGTTAAGAAACCGAAAGGGCGGTGTGTGGCGCATTCCACCTTCTTTTGATGGCGTACAGCGTTCACCGCTTCCCCGATTCACGGTTCTCTCAAGCCATGATCTTCGTCATCTTGAATCGTTCTTCTTTGAATGGACGCAGAGGTTGTTGCCGGTCCTCGTGCCGGGAGCCAATGTGGTCATTGCTTCGAACCCCTTACTCTCTTATATCGTTTCCGGTGCGTTAGCACGGGCTGGATTAGAACGACGAGGTGAAATCGTTCGACTTGTAATGACCATGCGGGGCGGAGATCGACCCAAAGCGGCTCATGAGGAGTTTACAGAAGTGAGTGTCATGCCCCGTTCGATGTGGGAACCGTGGCTCCTTTTTCGAAAGCCACTGGAAGGACGCGTTCAAGACAATT
>JAICXS010000219.1 GCA_025934615.1 Nitrospiraceae bacterium | reverse complement strand
GGAGAAACTCGGCTTGACCGACGCGCAGATGAACGAACCGAATTTCAACATGCTGAAGGCGCTCGGCTACACCCAGGAAGAAATCGTGGCGGCCACCGACATGATGGGATCTTTAGGGATGGGCGGCATCCGAATGGAGCAAGCGCAGATGGGGAAGATGGACCTGGGCGGCATGCCTATGGGCGGGGCACAGTCCGGCCCGGCGAAACAGACGGCCAAGGACTCAGGCGAGAAGAAGGTCGGCGGCATCACGCTGGCCTGGTCCATCGAGCCTGCGGCGCCACGCATCGGCGAGAATACGATCCGCGTCATGGTGAAAGGTGAAGACGGTAAGCCGGTTTCGGATGCCAAGGTCCAACTGACGTACGCCATGCCGATGCCCGGCATGCTGCCTGCCACGGTCCCCATGAATCGCGGGAAAGACGGAACATATGGAGCAAAAGTGAATCTTGGCATGGGTGGCCAGTGGGATCTCACGATCACCGTGCAGCGGTCAGGTCAGCCCGAGATCAAAGAGAACTTCTCGGTGACAGCGGGCGGTGGAATGTCCGGCATGAAGTGAGGCATGCCAAGGTGAAGGCGAAAAGAGAGAATGATCGAACGAGTCATTGAGTGGAGCGCCCGCAATAGCTTTCTAGTCCTGCTGGCCTTACTCTTTCTGATGGGCTGGGGCGGCTGGGGGCTTCTCCGCACGCCGCTTGATGCCATCCCGGATCTCTCCGACGTGCAGGTCATCGTCTTTACCGAGTGGGAAGGACGCAGCCCTGACCTTGTGGAAGACCAGATCACGTATCCCATCATCACCTCCATGCTCGGTGCGCCACGGATCAAATCCGTCCGCGGACAGTCGTTCCTGGGATTGTCATTTGTCTACATCATTTTTGAGGACGGAACGGACATCTATTGGGCGAGAAGCCGAGTCGTTGAGTATATGCAAGGGGTCGCGGGAAAACTGCCGGAGGGTCTCGCGCCGCGACTCGGCCCCGATGCGACTGGGGTGGGCTGGGTCTTTCAGTATGCCTTGGTAGACGAATCCGGCCAACATGATCTGGCCGAGCTCCGGTCCTTTCAAGATTGGTATCTCCGCTATTGGCTGCAAAGTGTGCCGGGTGTGGCGGAAGTGGCCTCGATCGGCGGCTTCGTCAAACAGTATCAAGTACAAGTCGATCCCAACAAGCTTCTCGGCTATCACATCTCGCTCAAGCAGCTCATTGGCGCGATTCGGCAGAGCAATAACGACGTCGGCGGGCGTGTCCTCGAAGTGAATGAGCGGGAATACATGGTGCGGGGACGGGGCTACATTCAGTCGCTGGAAGACATTCGACAGGTCGCCGTCACGACCGATCCGCAAGGCACGCCGATCACCGTGGGAGATCTCGCGCTCGTCACGCTGGGACCGGATATGCGGCGAGGCGTGGCTGAATTGGATGGCCGGGGCGAGACGGTCGGCGGCATTATCGTCATGCGATATGGGGAAAATGCGCTGGCGGTGATCGATCGTGTCAAAGCGAAGCTGATCGAGATCACTCCCTCTCTTCCCAAAGGCATGCACATCATTCCGGTCTATGATCGATCGCAGCTCATTCTGGCGGCCATCGCCACGCTGAAGGAAAAATTAATCGAAGTGACCGTCGTGGTCAGCCTCGTCAGCCTGCTCTTTCTCTTTCATCTGCGCTCTGCGCTCGTGGCTGTTCTCACCTTGCCGGTCGCGATTCTGCTCGCTTTTCTCACCATGTATTATCTCGGAATCACTTCCAACATTATGTCGTTGGCGGGCCTCGCGATCGCTATTGGGGCGATGGTGGATGCCGTCATCGTCATGATTGAAAATGCGCACAAGCGCTTAGAACAATGGGAGGGAGCCGGCCGCTCTGGTTCACGGGCGGCAATCATCATCCGAGCCGCTCAAGAAGTAGGCAAGCCGCTCTTCTTCTCGTTGCTCATTATCAGCATCTCGTTTCTGCCCGTCTTCACGCTGGAGGCACAAGAGGGTCGGCTCTTTAAGCCGCTCGCGGTCACCAAAACCGCCGCCATGGTGTTTGCCGCGTTGGTGTCGATTACCCTCGCTCCCCTGTTGATGGTGTCGTTGCTCAAGGGAAAGATTCGCTCCGAGGAGAGCAATCCCATCAATCGGCTCTTCATTCGTCTCTATCGACCACTCGTCGCCGGTGCCCTGCGGGTACGCTGGCTGGTGGTGATCTTCGCGTTGCTCGCCATCGGAACCACGGTGCCGTTGTATCTCAAGCTGGGCGCCGAATTTATGCCGCCGCTGAACGAAGGAACCATTCTCTACATGCCCACAGCGTTGCCGGGCATTTCCGTGACCGAGGCCACCGCACTGTTGCAACGACAAGATCAGCTCCTCAAGCAGTTTCCAGAGGTCGATCATGTCTTCGGCAAAATCGGCCGGGCTCAGACGCCGACGGATCCCGCGCACTTCAGCATGGCCGAGACCGTGGTGACGTTGAAGCCCGAAGCGCAGTGGCGGCCGGGGGTGACGTGGGACTCGTTAATAGCCGAGATGGATGCGCATGTGAAATTTCCCGGGATGCCGAACATCTGGTGGATGCCGATTCAGACTCGGACTGAAATGCTGGCCACGGGGATCCGTAGTAATCTGGGCATTAAAATCCTAGGCCCTGATCTCCCGGAGATCGAGCGGCTGGGCGTGAGCCTCGAACGCCTGCTCCAAACCGTGCCGGGAACGCGCAGTGCCTATGCGGAACGGGTCACCGGCGGGTATTACTTGGACTTCCGCATTAATCGGGAAGCCGTGGCGCGTTATGGGCTCAGGATAGAAGATGTGGAAGAGGTGATTGAATCGGCGATCGGTGGAAAGAATATCTCGCAGACCGTGGAAGGCCGAGAGCGCTATCCCATCAATGTTCGGTATCTACGTGCATTGCGAGACGATCCGGAGTCCTTGCGGCGGGTGTTAGTCGAGACGCCGCGCGGCGCCAAGATTCCCATGGCCCAACTGGCGCAGATTTCGCTGACAACAGGGCCTTCATCCATTCGTGATGAACAGGGCTCGCTCGCCGGCATTGTGTTTGTGGATGTGGCCGGACGCGATCTAGCCGGTTATGTGGCCGACGCGCAACGTGCGATTCGCGAGCAGGTCACGCTCAAACCGGGGTATCGCTTGGAATGGGGCGGACAGTTCCAGTACCTTGAACGCGCGAAAGCCAGATTGCAGATCGTCGTCCCGCTGACCATCCTTGTCATCTTCGTACTGTTGTACCTGAACTTCCGCTCGGTGAGCCGGAGCCTGATTGTGCTGTTATCCGTACCGTTCGGCGTAGTCGGCGCGATTGTCTTTCTTTCCATCCTTCAGTACCACTTGAGCGTCGCGGTGTGGGTCGGGATTATTGCGTTGGCCGGCGTGGCGGCCGAAACGGGAGTGATCATGATCATCTTCCTCGATGAAGCGTGCGACCGCTGGAAACGGGAGGGACGGCTTCGGTCGCCGGCGGACCTGCGAGACGCGATTCTCGAAGGCGCCGTACAACGCGTGCGGCCGAAGATGATGACGGCCTCGGCCATCCTTTTTGGGTTGCTGCCGATTATGTGGAGCCATGGGGCCGGAGCGGACGTCATGAAGCGCATTGCAGCGCCGATGATTGGCGGAATGGTAACCTCAACTGTGCTGACGCTCCTCGTCATCCCCGCCCTGTATGCCCTCTGGCGGGAACAGCAGCTACCCCGCCCGTCACCTCCTTCCTCCCTGGATCTGAACCGTTCTGGATCTGAACCGTTGCCGGAGATCACGTTTACCGCTTAGCTTTCCATCTTACGGACGAAGCCTGTTCACGGCAGGAGGATACAATGCTCCCATCCTATTTGAACACACTGACATTCGCAGCGTTTCTTATCTCCAGTACCCTGCTGGTACAGGAGGAGGCATTCGCCGTGACCGTCCTTGAAAGCCCTCTGGAATTGACGGCGCTGATCGAAGAAGCGCTCGCGCACAACCCATCCCTCCATGCCGCCCGCAAGCAGTGGGAAGCGACGAGAGAGCAGATTGAACAAGCAACCGTGTTACCCGATCCGACCTTCGGTGTGCAGCTTTGGAATTTTCCTCAGAACGGCAATCTCGTTACCAGTCCGAGCCGAACGCAAAATACGATTTACACCTTGGCACAGAGATTCCCGTTTCCAGGCAAGCTGCCGCTCAAAGGAGAAGTAGCCGGTCGGGCCGCGGCGATCAGTGAGCAGACGCTACGCATTCAAGAGCGAGAGCTGATCGGCCGCGTGAAGACGACCTATGTGGAACTCTTCTTTACCCATAAGGATCTGGAGATTCATCATGAGCATGTCGATGTGCTCAAGCAATTGTTTGACACGGCAAAATCTCGCTTTCGCGCGGGACAGGGCAGTCAAGTCGATGTATTGAAAGCGCAAGTGGAGCTCTCGAATCTGTATCAGCGTTTGCCGGTGCTCGAGCAACAGCGTCGCGTGACGGCAGCGAAACTGAACACCTTGCTGAATCGGGACCCGCGAGCAGCGTTTGGAATACCCCGGGAACCGCCGGCCACTATGCCTTCTCAATCGTTGGAGGATCTCGAGCGGCTCGCTCTCTCGAGCCGGCCGGAGTTGAAGGCGGCCGAATTGGCCATTGAAAAAAGCCAACACGCACAAGCGTATGCCGAACGCCAATACTATCCGGATTTCGAAGTAGGCGTGCAACGTTTCCAGAACTTCCAAGCCGTCGATGGCTTCGGCGCCATCGCAACCGTGAACATTCCGTTTTCGTTCTGGACGAAGCGCAAATACGATGCCGGGGTGAGGGAAGCCAAAGCG
>JAICXS010000453.1 GCA_025934615.1 Nitrospiraceae bacterium | reverse complement strand
GCGCTCGCGACGGCCATCTTACCCACGCTCTCCGCACAAGCGTCCCGAGGGGCCTTAGATGAATTGCGGGGCACGTTGGCATTCGGCCTGCGCATGATTCTCTTCATCATGCTTCCAGCCATGATTGGACTGATTCTGCTGCGCACGCCGATCGTGCATCTCTTTTTTGAGCATGGAACATTTACGGCGGCCGATACCCGAGGAACCGCCTTGGCGGTGTTGTGCTACGCGGTCGGTCTGTGGGCGTTTGCCGGGGTTCGGATAATTGTCGCCGCGTTTTACTCCATGCAGGATACACGCACGCCGGCTTTTACGGCGGTTGGAGCTGTCCTGGCGAATCTTGTGTTATCGCTGCTCTTCATGGATTCACTTCGCCACGCCGGATTGGCGCTTGCCACGGCCGTAGCCGGTATGTTGAACCTCACTATCTTGGTTGCGGTCCTGAACCGACGACTTGGTGGTGTCGATTGGACCTCGATCGGACTCTCTGCCGGTCGCGTCGTCATTGCGTTGATTCCGGTCGGGATCGCTTGTTTCTGGGTGGCTGAATTGGACGTATGGGCGCGCCAAGGGGAATGGACGGTCAAAGCAATCATGCTCTTGGTCGCAATCGGAGTGAGCACAACAGGATATGTCGGCGCGCATGCGGCCATGCGGTCGGAAGAACTCATTACGCTTTGGAGCATAGTGAAGGGAAAGTTTCGACGTATGAAGATGAAGGGGCACGAAGGATAGATGTCTACGACAAGCGTTTTTCAGACCTGCTGGGGCTGGATGGGGATTGGGGCTTCGGAGCACGGTGTCTACAGCATTGTGTTACCAAGGCCATCGCGCCAAGCCGTATACGAGCAATGGCCTGCGCCTCACTCTGAACGCGCTGAGCAGACAAGGCAAAACAGCGCCGAAGGGAAGCTGGTGCGTGAGGTGCAAGCCCAATTAATGGCGTTTCTTGCGAATCAACGGCGGGAATTGGACTTTCCTCTGGATCTTTCTTGCGGTACGCCCTTTCAACGGCAGGTGTGGCGCGCTATTCTCCGTATTCCATATGGGCGCGTTCGATCGTATCGTTGGGTGGCGGATCGCATCGGAGGGCCACACTATGCGCGAGCCGTCGGAAATGCGTTGGGCGCCAATCCTGTGCCGATCATCGTCCCGTGTCACCGCATCGTCACCAGCGATGGATCGCTGGGAGGGTTCACGGGGGGATTGCCGATCAAACGAAAGCTCCTGGCCTTAGAAGGAACCCTAGCGCAGCTCAAATAGCCGTCGGTGTCAACGCTCAGCGTTCAGCGAAAACAACAGGATTTTTCCGGAACTGAAGGCTGAAAGCCGCCGGCTAATCGCTCGCCTATTTTATGAAAGCTGTCATCCAACGCGTCACCCGCGCGTCCGTCGAAGTGGACGGCCAGGTCATCGCCCGGATAGACGCCGGCTTGCTGGTCTTACTGGGTGTGGCAAAGGAGGACAGCGAGTCCGATGTGCAGTATATCGTGGACAAATTGATCGGGCTGCGGATATTTAGTGACACGGCAGGCAAGATGAACCGATCGATTGTCGACATCGGCGGCCGGCTCCTGATCGTATCGCAGTTCACACTGTTGGGGGATACATCCAAAGGGCGGCGGCCTGGATTCGATCGTGCCGCTACGCCTGAACGGGCCCTCATCTTATATGAGAAGATCATCGGCATGGTGCGGGATCGCGGGATCCCCGTGGAAACAGGGCGGTTTGGCGCCCACATGCGCGTATCGCTGGAGAATGACGGTCCCGTGACTTTTCTTTTAGACAGTAGTTCTACTCCATAGAGAGAGGTCAAGTTTCTATACAGTGAATCCGAAGAGGTACTAGGATAGCTAACGACAAGGCATAACTTGTCAGCCTGAAAAGTGGGTGGCATACTGAATGCAATGGGAGGTGGCTATGGAATCTCAGGTCCCTGACCATCATCCGTTACGCCGATTGTTTAGCGCGCTGACGGAACGGAGCTTTGCCGAAAAACTAGGCTGGCCCGACCTCAACATTACACAGTATGTCTCCAATCTCCTCGTCGAATTTACACATACCGATCAACTCTACAAAGTTCGCAATCGACAAGGACAACCGGTCGATACGGTGGTCGATCTGTTGTATGAGTCGGAAGTATTGTTGGCAGCCCAGTCATTGGAGCGCGAACGTGAAGTGCATCGGCACATTGGTGACTTCACGCTGTTTATGGCCGGCTTGTTTCCGGAATATTTGAAGCGACTGAAGACCGCCGGACTAATTTATCACAAGGATTTTCTCATCGATTATATGAAGACCGGCAGACGGTCGTATGGCATGGTTGCCCAGTTCCACGAAAGCGATGCGGACGAACGTTCGCCCCTCTTCCGCAAGTTGTCGGAGAATTTTGAATTGTGCGTGACCGGCCTCGGCTTTGTGCGAACGGACCTGGATCGCATGCAAGATCCTGCATATCGCAAAGCCAAAGATCTGCTGCTGAACTAGCAGGATGTGAAAAAGCCGCTGTCACCCCATTCCCGGCGCGGGCTCGACCGCGCCCTGCACGGCCAGCGTTCAACTCTCCCGAAAATCCTCAACGTAGCCACCGGGAAGAGTGCGTCGTGGCGCACTTTTTGAACGTCCTGCAGGATGGGAATATAGAAAAGTTCTAGACAGCGCAGGGCTTTTTCTCGGTATCCGAGACGATCTTCCTCT
>JAICXS010000026.1 GCA_025934615.1 Nitrospiraceae bacterium | reverse complement strand
GCATTTTTACGGCATATGATAGGAACACTGCAGTTAACAAACGTAAAGGCCATCCCGAAAACCCTACAAGCCTTTGCTGAGGATTACGGAAACTATGGAATGTTCTCCTGCGTCATCAGCAGGGCTTTGAATATGGGCCCGATCATCGATCACTGTTTGGAGCTATGTGCAGCCGATGGAAAACTCATTTTATGCAGGTCAAAGCCGTTTTCAGAAAAGGAAGAGTTAGGCGGTTTTGAGATTGACAGAGAGCTGTCCTATGACCTTCCTTGCGGGTATGGACACAGGGTTTTGACGATTTTAAAAAGGCGTTGATGTTCCACGTGGAACATTTCACGGGTCCAGCCTCACAAGAGAGAAACCATGGCGAGAATCATCGCAATTGCGAATCAAAAAGGCGGCGTTGGAAAGACAACCACTTCTATTAATTTGTCGGCATCCTTGGCGATCAATGATCAAGCGGTTCTCTTGATTGATATGGATCCCCAGTCGAACGCTACAAGCGGAGTGGGCATAGACCAGAAAGCGCTGCCTTGTTCCTTGTATGATTGCCTCATGAGAGGAAAGCCTCTGAGCGAGGCCGTTTCTCAAACGAATATTGCAAGGCTTTGGATCATTCCGGCTACTGCAGACCTAGTCGGGGCTGAAGTAGAGCTGGTGAATGTTGAGGAACGAGAAAGCGTTCTGAAGAAATCCTTGCAAGAGATCGTCGGCCGTTATGATTACATCATTATTGATTGTCCACCAGCACTGGGTTTTTTGACGATTAACGCCCTCGCGGGAGCCCATTCCGTCTTGATACCGGTGCAATGTGAGTACTATGCCATGGAAGGCCTCGGGCGCCTCATGGCTAATGTGAAGCGAATCCAGGATGGGCTGAATCCTTCCTTGGTGCTCGAAGGCATCTTGCTCACCATGTTCGATTCGCGGAATAGCCTTGGACGTCAGGTTTCAGAAGAGATCCGCAACCACTTCAAAGAAAAAGTCTATAAGACCATGATTCCGAGGAATGTCACGCTGGCAGAGGCGCCAAGCTATGGGAAGCCTGCCGCCTTTTATAACGCTGCGTCCGCTGGTGCTCAGGCCTATCTCGAATTAGCAAAGGAGGTTCTTGCTCATGGAGAAGAAGGCGCTCGGTAAAGGCCTCGAAGCCCTGTTGCCCACAGTTCATTTTAAGGAACCTGCTCCGCAGCATGCGGACGTGCAAGAAGTGCCTTTGAGCCAAATTATTCCAAACCGGTATCAGCCTCGCACGACATTTTCTGAATATGAGATATTGGAACTATCTGAATCAATTAAGAAAAACGGATTGATTCAGCCGATCATGGTCAGGCGAAAGGGCGACGGCGTCTATGAACTTATTGCGGGGGAGCGTCGTTTTCGCGCGTCGAAGCTTGCAGGTCTTTCAACAATCAAAGCGGTGATCAGAAATTCTAGTGATGAGCAGGCAATGGAACTCGCTCTTGTCGAAAATCTTCAGCGGCAGGATCTGAATCCCATGGAAGCGGCACGAGCTTACCATCGCTTGATCACTGAATTCGGACTGACCCAGGAGCAGGTGGCCCACCGTATAGGGAAGGACCGCTCCTCCATTGCAAACATATCGCGTCTGACAAACTTACCTAATGATATCCAACAGTTGATCGAAATGGGGCAACTAACAACCGGTCATGCCAAAGTAATTCTGGGATTGCCGACCGCGACGGCCCAACAATCACTCGATCGCTCGATCATCGACGGTCAATTATCTGTTCGACAAGCTGAAAAAATTGCGTCTCAAGAGTCAAAGCCTCGGCGCGCTGTGGCCCGCCCGGCCCCGCACTCCGATATCGAAGAGCGACTTCAAAAACATCTTGGGACACGGGTTGCGATTCAGAAGAGCCGGAGAGGTGGAAAAATTCTGCTACACTATTTTGGTCCTGAAGAGCTCGACCGTTTGATCGAGATGCTCCTGAGAGTGCCGAAAAATTAGATTCCTTGACGAACCGTTCCTACGATAAACACCAAAACCCGCGTCTTTCGATTTGGCTCTCTATAATCGTCATCACAATTCCAGATCTTTCTTTGCTCTTCGAGTGTCCATATCCCTTCGCCAACCAGGACCAACGTAAGCGCGCGCTTGCTTGGTTGACAGACAGGAGGAATCATGTGGGAATTAAACGGGAAAAAACAGCTGCAGGAACGAGAAGAAAACTTCACATTTTTGGGCCGTGGGGTTGACTTCAAGGGCGTGATCCGATTTGATGGCACCGTACGGATTGATGGCCAGCTCGAAGGGGAAATCCACGCGAAAGGGACGTTGATTATAGGGGAACATGCCGCAATCAAAGGATTGATCGTCGCCGGCGTAGTGGTTTGCGGCGGAAACGTCAATGCCACCATTACGGCAACTGAGAAGGTTCAACTTTTGAAGACGGCGATTGTCATTGGAGACGTGCGCACGCCCTTGCTTGGCATGGAAGAGGGAGCACATCATCATGGCATGTGTGAAATGGGTCCGAAAAAAATAGTGGAGCGGACAGAGCTGGATATTCCGAATCCTGACAAGGTCCATAACTTGGCCATGCATCGAGGAAAGATGCGGGCCCAAGAATCATCTTCATCGTAGATGGAGCCAATGCCACGACCAACGGTTATTCTTGGAATGAGTGGAGGCGTCGATAGCTGTGTCGCTGCCATGCTTCTTGTGGAACAGGGGTATGATGTTCACGGTGTCACGCTTCAGGTATGGGAGCACGAAGATGAATCCGCAGTGACGAAGCGATGGCAAGAGCGCAGCTGCTGCAAGGTTGGAATCGCGAAGTTTGCAGCCAAGCAGCTTGGCATCTCGCACGAGGTGATCGACACCAGATCGGACTTTAGAGCCGGAGTCATCGATGATTTTCTGGCCGGGTATCTCGCCGGCACGACTCCCAACCCCTGCGTGCGCTGCAATGAGCGCGTGAAATTGCGGTCGCTCTATTCTCTCGCCCAGGCACGTTCGATTGACTTTGTCGCCACAGGACACTATGCCCGTGTCGTCGATGAAAGCGGTCAATGGTTTCTACAGCGCGCGCTGGATGTCCGTAAAGACCAGAGCTATTTCTTGTACCGCATTCATCCAGCTTGGCTTTCCAAACTCCTGTTTCCAGTGGGCTCGATGCAAAAACCGGACGTCTGGCAACGAGCAGAATCCATGGGCTTGCCGGCAGATGAATTAAAAGAGAGCCAGGAGATTTGCTTTGTGACGCAGGGTGATTATCGAACCTTCATTGAAATCGAATCCCCCGAATCAAAAAGACCTGGGAACTTCACCGACACAACCGGACACGTTTTGGGGCGACATGAAGGCATCGCTTATTATACGCCCGGGCAGCGCCGTGGGTTAGGGATTGCAACCGGCGAACGGCTCTACGTTCAGCATGTGGCGCCGGAAACTAATACCGTCGTGCTCGGCGCTGAAGATGGACTGTTTAAGTCCGAATGTATTGTGTCCGACCTCAATCTCTTTGATGAGACTCTTCTCACTCGGGCAACATCGGCAGACGTCAAAATTCGTTACGCCACGCCGGCTGCGCCCGCGCAGCTTTACCCGACGCCCGATGGCACGGTGCGAGTCATCTTTCAGACGCCGCAACGAACCTTGTCACCGGGACAATCGACGGTGTTTTATCAGGGCGACCGTGTCCTTGGCGGCGGGATCATCCAATCTGACCATCGCTGACCGCTGAAATCAACCATCCCGTTTTCTTGTACCCAGCTTCTGGACAACTGCTCCCGTCCTCTTCCTGCTTGACACTGCCCATTCGCTGATGCTAGTTTGCCGTGTTTTTCGTGCCCACCCGCACGGATATTCACCCCCGGTCATCGGTAACGATTGTGATTAAAACTGCTGTCGCGCGACGTTACGCGAAAGCTTTGTTTGGGCTCATAGAAATGGGACAGGTGGAGGCGACCCGCGACGGCCTCGTCGCCTTAGCGGATGCCGTTGCCACCTCGGTCTCATTGAAACACATACTCGCCTCGCCGGCCTTTAGTCTCAATGATAAGCGAGCGGTCCTCGAATCCATTAGCGAACGCTTGGGATGTCCCCCTATCATGGGCCAATTTTTAGCTCAGCTAATTAAGAAAAATCGAGTCGGCTTCCTCTCCGAAATTGCGACAGAGTTTGCCATTCTGGCCGATCGGCAAAAAGGCATGCAGCCCGTTGAAGTGCTATCTGCCGCGCCATTCACGGCGGAACATCAAGAACAGCTTCGGAGCCGCCTTCGAACGTTGCTGCAGCGCGATGTCGATTTGACCTTTCACACAAAGCCCACTCTGCTTGCCGGACTTCAAATTCGAATTGGAAGCACCCTATTCGACAGCACGGTTCGCACGCGCCTGAACACCATGCGGACCCTCGTGACGAAGGAGTAGCTGATGCAGATCAAGTCTGAAGAAATTAGCTCGATCATTAAGGAGAAGATTAAAGGGTTCGACCAGCGCGTCGATGTCAACGAAACCGGATCTGTCATCCAGGTCGGTGACGGCATTGCCAAGATTTATGGCCTTGAAGGGGCGATGGCCGGCGAAATGCTCGAGTTCCCCGGCGGCCTGTACGGAATCGCGCTCAACCTAGAAGAAGACAGCGTTGGCGCCGTGCTCATGGGCGACGAGACCAGCATTAAGGAAGGGGACCCGGTCAAACGCACCAGTCGCATTGCCGAAGTGCCGGTCGGCGAAGCCCTCGTCGGGCGCGTTGTCAATGCGATCGGACAGCCGCTCGACGGCAAGGGCCCGATTAAGGCTTCGACGACGCAACGATTGGAAGTGCGGGCACCCGGCGTGATCGACCGTCAGTCGGTTCGTGAACCGTTGCAGACCGGCATCAAAGCCATCGATGCGATGATCCCGATTGGGCGTGGTCAGCGCGAATTGATCATCGGCGACCGGCAGACGGGGAAAACCGCTATTGCGGTCGATACGATCATCAATCAGCGCGGCCAAAACGTCTTCTGCATTTATGTGGCGATCGGGCAAAAGCGTTCCACGGTTGCGCGTGTCGTCAAGACATTGGAAGAGCATCATGCGATGGAATACAGCATGGTGGTCTCGGCCACAGCCAGCGACTCGGCCTCGCTTCAATATCTCGCGCCCTATGCCGGTGTAGCAATGGGCGAATACTTCCGAGACAATGGCAAGCATGCCCTGATCATCTACGACGATCTGTCCAAGCACGCCACGGCATACCGTCAGTTATCCCTGCTGCTCCGCCGGCCGCCTGGTCGCGAAGCCTACCCCGGCGATGTCTTCTATCTGCATTCTCGATTGCTGGAGCGTGCCGCAAAAATGAGCGAAAAGCTTGGAGGGGGCAGTCTGACCGCGCTTCCCATCATTGAAACGCAGGCCGGTGACGTGTCGGCGTACATTCCGACCAACGTGATCTCGATCACGGACGGTCAAATCTATCTGGCCGGCGACCTCTTCTATGCCGGTATTCGGCCGGCCATCAACGTCGGTCTTTCAGTCTCGCGCGTCGGCGGGTCGGCTCAGATCAAAACCATGAAGCAGGTCGCCGGGACACTGCGATTGGATTTGGCGCAGTATCGAGAAATGGCGGCGTTTGCGCAGTTCGGCAGCGAACTCGATAAGACGACACAGGCGCAATTGAGCCGTGGTGTCCGCATGGTTGAACTCCTGAAACAAGGACAATACCGGCCGATGCCGGTGGCCGATCAAGTGCTCTCTATTTATGCCGGCACCAACGGCTTTCTCGACGACGTTGCGGTGAACAAAGTTCGGCAGTTCGAGGATGACTTGCTGCATTACGTGGCGCAGCACCATCCACAGGTGAAAAAGGACCTGGTGACCAAAGGAAAAATCGACGAAGCCTTTGGCAATGAATTGAAACAGATCATCGGTACGTTTAAGCAGACGATGGGATACGCGGCCAAAGCATAATTATTGATTGTGCATCTGAAACTGTCAGTCAGGCGTTGAGCACTCAAGACCATGCCAAGTCTTCAAAGTCTTCGCCGTAAAATCGCGGCCATCAAAAATACGCAGAAAATCACCAAAGCCATGAAAATGGTCGCGGCGGCGAAGCTCAAGCGTGCGCAGGATCGCATTCTGTCTGCCCGGCCGTATGGTCACAAGATGCGAGAGGTCATTGCCAACCTTAGTCGCAGAGTGAACCGCTCGTCGCACCCGCTTCTCCAAAAGCGCACGGCGCGGAATATTGAAATTCTCGTCGTCACCAGCGATCGCGGTCTCTGCGGCGCGTTCAATGCCAACATCATTCGGAAAGCATTCGAATTCATCCATCAATCCGAAGCGCGTGGCTCGAAGGTTACGCTGAGCGTCGTCGGCCGGAAAGGACGAGAATATTTCCGTCGGCGCCCATGGCCTCTTCGCCAGCAGTGGCTCGGCATTTTCGATCGATTGAGCTATGAGCACGGCATCGAAATCGGACATGACCTGATAGAGTCTTACACGAAAGGCACGTTCGACGAACTGTATGTGATTTACAATGAATTCAAATCGGCGATTCAACAGCGCGTGATCGTCGAGAAACTTTTCCCTATTGAAGCGCTCGATCAGATAAACGAGGGCACGCCACAATTCGGGGGCAGTTACCTCTACGAGCCGGATGAAGATGAGCTCTTGGCGGCATTGTTGCCCAAGCATTTCCAGACCCAGGCATACCGAGTTCTGCTGGAATCATCCGCTGCAGAGCACGGTGCCCGTATGGCGGCGATGGACGGGGCCAGTCGGAACGCCGGAGAGATCATCAAGAAATTGACCCTCTACTACAACAAGACCCGCCAGGCGGCCATTACTAAAGAGTTGATGGATATCGTCGGCGGAGCCGAGGCGCTGAAGTAAACAAAATGTTGGTGAATGAACAGTGTCGAATGATTTCCGCGCGATGTTTTATTAACACTCGACATTGAACATTCAATTACCGAAAGGTGAAAGATGAGCACAGGGAAGGTCGTCCAAGTCATCGGTCCCGTCGTGGACGTGGAGTTTCCGCCAGGACAGCTCCCCAATATCTATAACGCGATTCGAGTCGATCAGGCGGAAGACGCCAAGGCCGGCACGCCGGAAATCCATCTTACGCTTGAGGTTGCACAGCACCTGGGTGAGAACCGCGTGCGCGGCATTGCCATGTCGTCTACCGACGGATTGGTTCGGGACATGCCGGTGGTCGATTCAGGCGCGCCGATTTCGGTTCCGGTCGGACGTGAAACGCTGGGTCGGCTCATCAATGTCCTCGGTGAACCTGTCGATGAAAAAGGGCCTATTAAAACGAAGAAGAAATATTCCATCCATCGTCCTGCGCCATCTCTGGAAGACCAAGAGACGAAGACCGAAGTGTTGGAGACCGGTATCAAGGTAGTGGATTTGCTGGAGCCGTATTCGAAGGGTGGAAAAGTCGGTCTCTTCGGCGGCGCTGGAGTCGGCAAGACCGTCATCATTATGGAGTTGATCAATAACATTGCGCTTCACCACGGCGGCTTCTCAGTCTTTGCCGGAGTCGGCGAGCGAACTCGTGAAGGCAATGACCTCTGGCATGAAATGCAGGAATCGAAAGTCATCGACCCCGACGACTATACCAAATCAAAGGCGGCGCTCGTGTATGGGCAGATGAACGAGCCGCCCGGAGCGCGTTTGCGAATCGGCCTCACGGGTCTGACGGTCGCGGAATATTTCCGTGATGAAGAGAATCAGGACGTGCTGCTGTTTGTCGACAATATCTTCCGATTCACCCAGGCCGGCTCCGAAGTGTCAGCGCTGCTCGGTCGCATGCCCTCTGCCGTCGGCTACCAGCCGACGCTCGGCACGGAAATGGGCGCGCTCCAAGAACGCATCACGTCAACGAAAAAAGGGTCCATTACCTCGGTGCAGGCCATCTATGTGCCGGCAGACGACTTAACCGACCCTGCGCCGGCAACAGCCTTTGCTCATCTTGACGCGACGACTGTGTTGTCACGCGGCCTTGCCGAGTTGGGGATTTATCCCGCTGTCGATCCCCTGGATTCCACATCACGCATTCTCGATCCGCAAATCGTCGGCGAAGAACACTACGCCGTGGCACGCGGCGTCCAATCCGTTTTGCAACGCTATAAAGAGTTGCAAGATATTATTGCCATTCTTGGCATGGATGAATTATCGGAAGACGACAAGACTGTTGTCACGCGCGCACGCAAGATTCAACGGTTCTTGTCACAACCGTTCCACGTCGCGGAAGCCTTTACCGGGTCACCCGGCAAGTACGTCAAACTCAAAGATACGGTGAGAAGCTTCAAGGAAATTCTGGATGGCAAATACGATGCGCTCCCCGAGCAAGCTTTCTATATGGTCGGCCCTATTGAGGAAGTCATCGCGAAGGCAGAGAAGCTAGGTTATAAGGTATAACCGAGAGCAGCCAGCCATCGGACGGTTGAAGAGGCCGATAACTGGACACTGATACCCTGAATTATGGCGAACACCATCTTATTAGAAGTCGTCACGCCCGAGCATTTACTGCTCAGTCAGCAGGTCGAGGAAGTCATTGCGCCCGGCGTTGAAGGGGAATTCGGCGTGCTCCCCGGCCATACCCATTTTCTCACCACGCTGAAAATCGGCGAGCTCCGCTACCGAATCGGCGAGCACATCCAATACATGTCGGTTCTCTGGGGATTTGCCGAAGTGACGCCGCACAAAGTCACGATTCTTGCCGAGGTGGCTGAAAAAGCCGAAGACATCGATGTCGATCGTGCCCAGGCGGGTGTCGAGGCAGCTGAGCGGCGACTCGAAACAGGAGGCCTTCCATCGGAAGTGGAGGCCGCGAGGGTTAGTCTCGAAAAAGCCCGCCTCCGCAAACGTATCGCCGAGCGGATACGCAGGCCCTGATCTTACGGCCGTTTCCCCGCAGTCAGCCTTTCAATAGACGAGCGACAGTGCCGTCCCGGGTCTCGGCAGACGAAAGCGCGCTCCTCAAAGCCTCTCTTCCCTCCTGAACGATCATTTTCATCAGATTCTGTGGGCAATGGTCGTACAAGACATGCGCCTGCCACCTGACCCCCAACGTGCCGTAATGCTGGTAGAGTTGAGGTGAAACCATGGGCCTGCAAACATGACGAGGGAGATCGACGATGCAAATGGTGATGATGGTGTTCCGGACGTCGCTCGAAGAGGAAGTTTTACCCTGGGTAGAGCATGAACAACTGCCGTACACGCGACTCGATGGCGCACAAGGCAAAGGGGAAACCGGCATGGTGCCTGGATCACTGACGTGGGGAGGTGCAAATACCGTCCTGCTCCTTGCTGTCCCCGATGATCGCCTGAACAGTTTCAGGGATCGCATTCGAGCATTTGAAGGCGAATTAGAGAAGCAACAACGAGCAATGGGGGTGCCTTTTCACATTTTCGTCATGCCGTGCATTCAGTGGTTGTAATGTTCGTAATCCTCCGTCATGGACCAACGGGGAAAGTAATCACGAGGCCGCCCATGACATCGTTCAATTTGAAATCGCGCCGGGGACTATTGGGATGGGCATTGTGGCAGCCGATACAGGCTTGAGCCACTGCAATATCGGCATAGATTGCTTGAAAGTACCGCTGCCCGCCACTCTCGGCATATCCCGTATACGTCTTGTCAGGCTGTTTCATAATCGCTTCAAGCCCACCCCGCTCGAATTCGGTGGCGGGCCCATTGCGCTCGTAGATCGGCCAGAGGCTGACCAATCGATACCGAATGCCCCGATTCTTCTTTGCAACCATGCGCGCTGAGTCAATCAGAAATTGGGCCGGGAGCGGCAACGTATTCTGGGATTCCCAATTCTCTGAGGCGCCAACCACACCTTTTTCCTGCATACGATCGACAACGTGTTTCGTATAAATGGCACGATCCGCCTCGATGACGGCATGGACATAATCCGCCACAGTCGTGGGAAGAACGCCATGCTGCGGGACGGCCCTTTTGGCTGCCATGAAAGTACACACGAACATGACACCGGCAACAAGAATCATGAGGTACTGTGTCGTCGTTCGTCTCATGATACCCTTCGGCATTCGCTGACCTGCATGACCGGCAACGTAATGAACACCGTCGAGCCGTGCCCTTCTTGCGATTCAATCGAGATCTGGCCGCCAAGGCTCTCGACAATCCGACGCGCAATGGTCAAGCCGAGTCCCCGGCCTTCCCCTTGAGCCTTCGTAGTGAAAAATGCGTCGAATACCTTCGTCAAATACACACTCGGGATCCCGCATCCGGAATCGTGGATCTTCACAGAAATCTGACCATTGATTGTCTCGGTCCTTACCTCAAGGACGCCATTCCCTTTGATTGCCTGCACGGCATTCGTCAATACATTCACGAACACCTGGCGGAGCTCGTTCGTCCGAATCCGAATTTTAGGAAGCCGTCCCAGTTCCGTGCGGATGTGGATCCTCGCACTCGCCTCGGTGGCACGCAGCCCGGTTAACACCTCTTCCACCAATTCATTGCAATCGATCATAGCTTGTTGGTCGTCCGATTCACGCAATGCCTGTCCCGTCAATTCTTGTATGACATCCGCCATGCGTTTCGCTTGCGCCACCACATCTTTGGCGAGTTCTTTAATCAATTGAGGGTTGGACTCTTCTGCGATGACTTCCCCCAGCCCCATCACGCCAAATAAGGGATTATTTAGCTCGTGTTTGAGCCCGGAGGCCAAGAGAGAAAGGCCCGAGAACTTTTCAGCTTGAATGACTTTCTCCTGCAGCCGCCGCTCATCGGTGATGTCGCGGAATACGAGACCAAGTCGGGTCGGCTCCCCCGAGACGGTTCCGATACGAAACCATTGATATTCATACAGCCGATCCTTGACGCGCAATTCCGGTCTCCGCGGCGAGTCACCAGGCAATGTGGGAACTAAGGGATCTTGGAACTCCTCCTGGATCATTGGCATGGGGTGACCAGTC
>JAICXS010000167.1 GCA_025934615.1 Nitrospiraceae bacterium | reverse complement strand
GCCAAAAGCCGAGGCGGGGCAGCACCAGGATGATAAAGAGCACATAGGCAGTCCAGGGCGGCACAAAGAGCAGCAGGTGTTTGGCATAGGACATGGTATTGTCCATGCCGCCGTTGAGATAGATCAGAATGAATGTCATGCCGGTGATGGCAGGAAACGTACTGGCGAATGCGGCGGTAAATCCGCGCCCCATCGCACCGACATAAGTCGAGCCGCTGACCAGCACCCCCCCCAACACAAAATACAGCGCATACTTGACGACGTCACTCATCCATCGATCTCCTTGTCAAATTGATGCAGACTGCCGCACTTCTACATGCGGAATCATTTCTTCAAAAGCCTCGCGCGCTTCTCGGGCGATCCGGTCCCCCTGGCCTGTATACCGAGGTGAGAAATGAAAGACGACGAGATTGCGCACGCCCGCCTTTCTGGCCATGATGCCGGCTTGTCGCGCCGTGAGATGATAGCGTTCTCGACCCTTGTCCGCGTCGCGATCGAGATACGGCGATTCGCAGTAGAAGACGTCGGCGCCACGGGCCAGTTCCACGATTTTGGCCTCGTTGTCATCATCGTAACGAACGTCGACGACGTAGACGATTTTCTGACCTCGGGTGATGGTGACACAATCGCGTTTCAGGTCGCCTAATCGAAACGTCCGCTGCTCCTGGCGGTGTTCAAAATATAATGTAGCGGTGAAGGTAAAATCATCGGGCTTGCCGTGCCAGATATGCTGCTTCAAGTCCTTGAGCCACGATCCCACCGGCAGTCCGGCCGCGTGGAGACGTTCCTTATTAATGTTGATGTGAAACTGTTCCTCAAGCGCATAGGCAAACGAGGGAATGCGATGATTCAAGGCAGTCGCGGTTACGGTGAATACGGCGTCTTTCAGCACGGGAAAGATTGGCGCACTCTCCACGCGGGGACAAGAGAAGACTTCAGGCGGGTTGAAGCCCCGACTAGCCCGAAACACGGCTGTACGTATTTCGGATGGCAGGAATTCGTGCGTCTCAATTATCAATGGATAGCCGTCGATCAAGTTCCAGGTGTAGCCGCGTAGCTTTCCGGCTACATTGTCTATCAAGCCGGGCGGCCCGTACAACTTCAACGTCTTTCCTCGTCCCAGCGCAATCCGGAGCACCCGATCGAATCCGATGAAGTGATCCATGTGAGTGTGCGAAATGAACAGGTCGTTGGCGCGAAGGAGCCGAGCGGGACTCAGTGTGTCATTTTCCCCGAGATCGAACAGCAGCGCCCGGCGCGCCCATTTGATGTCGATGTACACTCCGGGATCACCAAAGGGATCGTTCACAAGATAGCTGGAAAAGGAAGGAACCATAAATTAATAAAATTTGATGATATCGTGGTCTGGGGATTGTCTGGAACGTACCACTTATTCATCAGATCATAAAATGAGTTTCAAGACCGAGTACATCACGAGGACTTCGACCGCGTGTGCCGTGATAGTGGCGTAAAGATTTCTGAGTCGTACCCACATCATACCCCACACGAGTCCATCCCACACAGCGATCCAGTGGAGATGTTTAAACGTCGAAACCATGAATGGGTCGAAGGAAAAGACGATCGCCGACACGATGACGGCAAGCCCGCTTCCAAGACACGGATACGCGCGCAACCCGAAACGCTGAGCAAGAGCCACGAGACGGCCGAGAAGAAATCCGCGAAAATTCAGTTCGACGCCAATCGCAACGAGGAGGATCGCCCATGGCAGCATGACGAAGACAGGCATGCGCGCATGAGGCGTCTCACGCAAGAACTCAATATCAGCACCTAGCCACGGTATGACCCACAGGATGACTGTGGCATTGATGGCCCCTAGCGCTACTCCGACCGGGAATCCCCATTGCAGTCCTTGAGGATATTGGGATGGAGCGAGACCGAGCCGGAAAGAGGCTGCTGTATTGTTGACCGCCCACAGTGCCAATGAGCAGTAAGCGAGAATCTGCGGAAAGAACTGAACGACTGAAGAATTCTGCAGGTCATCCGGGAGAGCATAGTACCCTACGGTAGCCAGCATGGGAATTAAGGCGAGTTCGGACCACTGTTCGACCTGCGGTACAGACGCCCGCTCGGTCCTCTGCCGCATGGGCTACTGCAGGACCATGTTGTAGCGCTCCATTGTAATGGCCTTGTTGCGCGTCAGGTTGGACAATGACTTGTTGTAATCGACGATGGCCCGTAGTTCGTTGCCTCGAGCAATCGCGAGATCGCGCTGGAATTGGAGGACGAAAATTGTGGTGCTCAGCCCCACCTTGAATCGTTCTTGTTCGGCCTGCAGTTGCTTTTCAGCAAGGATTCGGGCCGACCGAGTCGTCTCGATCCGCTTGAAATCCGTTCGCACCCGGCGCACCGCTTCCTTGACCGAGACGATCACTTGCTGGCGGATGCTTTGCAACGTGGACTGTGCATTTTGAGCTTCGAGCTGTCGGCGATTGAATTGACTGACCGCGGAGCGGTTGCCGAGCGGATAACTTAAGACCAAGCCACCGCCGTAATTGTAAAAATCTCCCCCGAAGTTCCGTTGGAGCATATCGTTTGCGCCCGCTCCCAGGCCTGAGAGGCCGACTGTTCCTTGCGCCGAGAGCGTCGGCAAGAGCTGATTCTTGGCAAACTTCATGTTCAAATCGCTCGTCTCGATATTTTTGACGGCCTGTAAGATTTCCGGCCTACGCTCGATGGCCACATCGATCGCTTCTTCGAGCGTGATCGGTTCCAGTGTTTGAAGCGGTTGATCGACCGGTTGCAGATGAACATCTTGGCGCAGGTCCGGTTCAGTGGGATTGAGCAATCGGCGGAGTTGGTCTTCCTGATCGTAGATCGCCTTCTCAGCGATCAGGATCTGTTCCACTCTCGACGCCACTCCCGCTTCCGCCTGGAGGACCTCGACGGCGGACATGACGCCGGCCTTCGCCTTCGCTCGATTCCCCGCTAAGAGTTCTTCCGCCGCCTTCAAGGCCGATTGGCCCACCTTCATATTCTCGTTGGCGAAGACCAGTTCCCAGAATGTTTGCTCGACTGTGGCCACGACGGTCAGCACGCGATCGCGAAACGTTTGCTCTTCGACCTGCGCATTGTTCTGCGCGATGCGGATGAACGTCTTATTGACCTCGACACCGGCGTTACGCAGCAAGGGCTGGGTCAGCGTAAACGCCAATCCTCCGGTGTAAGACGGATTGAACAGAAAGCTATTGGGACCTCCCACGAAGGTGCGCTGCGGACTGTAATTAATATCGTAATTGGCGCCGGTGGCGAGATTTTGCGTCATGTCCGCCGTAAGCGTCGTCGTGTTCTGGTCGAACTTGGTCGGCTCTCCTGACGGCGCGGTCACATTCGAGCCCGAGAATCCTAAAATCGGCCGGTTGAGCGGAGACACTAAGCGATTGTATTGGGCATTGAAACTGACCGTAGGATCGAACTTCGACTGCTCAAAGAGAATATCTGTGATCCGTGTATCCTTCGTGTGACGGCTGATCGTGATATCGAGATTGCGTTCCAGCGCTTCGAGGACAGCGTCCTTGAGCAAAACCGGTCGACGCAGATCCCCTGTTGTCGGCGTCGGCTCAACCGCCCACGCCGTAATGGCGGGAGCAAACAGCCACACAGCGACCGCTGTCCCGATCCAACGATTCCATCGACGGCGTAAAGGATCCATGGGTCCTCCTAGATGTCAGAATCCAGTCGCCGTGCAATATAGTGGAATTCAGATGGGCTGTCACCAGATTCCATTCGAAGGGCAACGAAATCTATCTAGGATCTGTGAGAAGAATACGGCCACCTTTGCTCTTTTGATGGCAATGATGGGACGGCTTTTGGGATGACGCCCTATCGGCATCGCTAGAAGCTTCGTAACGGTGCGGCTCTAATTTACCCCTTCTTAGAGCCTCAATCCGGCCCTTCCATGGGTTCGAGTTTTGGGTTAAATAGACCCTTGACAAGCGCCGGTCACAGGTCTAATATTATTCAAGTTGATAACGGTTATCATAATCGTTACAAAGAATACTGCAGTCGAGATTCAACACATACTCAGGTTCCGATAAGGAGTTTGTATGTATGTCTGCCTGTGTAAGGGGCTTACCGAATCCGATGTTCAGCAAGCCGCCGTCAATGGAAACGTGTGCCCGGACACGCTGAAGGCCTGTTTTGGGCTGGAGGATGAAGATTGCTGCGGGCGTTGCGCGAAGAACATTCACGAACTGGTCGCGATCGCACATAGTGCACGCTCCCTGACGAGCACGCTGCCTCTGCTGCCTCAACATCACAGGCAGAGACCGGCGTATTGAACCGCGTCATACGAGAGCATGAAACTGCTATCGTTTCGACGGGGATTTCACCATCCACGTGACTTCTGCCACGCGCTGCCCTAACTCCTTTGCACTTGCCCATTCTTTCTCGTCAATCCCCGGACTGTCGCCTTCCGTCGTCGCTGAGGCGCCAAACGCGCCGCCGCCGCTGACGACGATCATCTGATTTCCCAGCATGGCGGCCAGGATGGTCAGCATCGTGAGTTCTTTCCCGCTCGATATTTGGCCGCCGGTCGCGAACGCCGCGCCGACTTTATTCCGCATTTTCCACTCTGGAAAAACACCGAACTTGAATTGCCAGTTATCGAAGAATGTTTTGACCTCTCCCGCCATATTCGACCAGTAGACCGGCGAACCGATGATCAGCGCATCCGATGAAAACAGCTCCTCTGCGGTCACTTGTCCCACCCGCTTTAAAAGCACCTGGGTGCCGGGCACACTTCGAGCTCCTTCCAATACGCCCTGAGCCATTTTCTCCGTATGGCCGCCCATCGAATGATAAGCTACAAGCACCGTGATCGTCGGCTCGTCCGCCCATGCCGGCACGAAACCCGCACATACCAACAGAAGAAACATGGCCCATACGTGCATGTTCATGTTGTCCTCAATGTGAGCGTGGCACTTTCCGACGATCCTGAAATGAGGAAACGAAGAGCGGAATGGTGGAGGGACCGAAGATACTGGAGTCAGGGAAGAAGCCTCAGTGCCGTATGGTCACCTCATCCATATGCTCTTCGACCGAAACCTCGGTTAACGTGCCGCGATAGTCGCACTTGTGGCAACGGATCCGCCATTCCTCTATCCATTTTTCCTGAACATAGGATTGGCGGCACTGGGGGCATACGAAGACTCCCTTTTTAAACAGCACACGTCGTTTTTCTTTCATAGAGACCTCGGATAAACAATCGTAGAGTCTCACCATCGCATACGAAGACACCGAATTTCAAGACGGCGATTCGTCTTCCTGCTCATCCTGTTTCTTGGGCTTTTGTTTCCTCAGTTCCTCTTCCAAGAGGACGCGCCGAAGGACTTTCCCCACGATCGTCTTCGGAAGCGCGGTGCGGAACTCGATCTTTTTCGGGATCTTGAATTTCGCCAACTCCTTGCGACAATGATCAAGTAACTCGGCCGCACTCGCCTGTTCACCTT
>JAICXS010000534.1 GCA_025934615.1 Nitrospiraceae bacterium | reverse complement strand
GCCTTCAGAAAAGTTTGGCACGCACTCGATGATTGCGTCAGAGGTCATATCAGGAGTTCAATCCGGAAATCAAAAGCACGCGTTGCGTTGCGGATTGCATCGATAGTTCCATCACAAGCATAATCATGTGTTCCCTGTTCCCTGCCCTACTTCCACCACGAATATCCCACACTAAATTGAACGCTGGCGTTGACGCCGGGGTTCTTGTCGCCGAGCGAAGCAGAGGAGATATGCACGGCATTCGCGCTGAAATCGATCGACCGGCGAGGGCTGATGAAGTAGTGAAGCCCGACGCCGCTCTGCGGGGTGAAATTCCATACACTGGCATCTGAATTTGAACCGTCATTAGTAAGGTTGAGCGGCGGTCCGCCAAATGCCGGATACTTGTGATTGGTCCAAAGAACGCCTCCTGCGCCCTGTATCCATGGTGAGACGCGCCGCGTGCCGGTAAAGTTCCAGCGCAGGATGATCGGCGTAATGGAAACGCCGGAAAACGTGCCGCCTACGGTATACAGCGGCGAACAGGAGATGTTGTCCGATCCACCGGTGGCACTGCACTGCGCGCGCTGGAACTTCGGCGTGTAGGACTGCCAAAAGGGAAAAACTTCGACAGCATACTCAAAATTGCCATGCAGGGGGCCGGGCAGATAGTTGCCAGTGAGCACCTTGCCTGCGTGAACTCCCGCCATGAGGAATTTGAAGCTGTTGCGGTCCTCGGTAAGACCGACTCCGCTCTGGACCAGAACTCCCAAATCGAGCGGAAGCTTGCTGGAGTTCGCGTGGAACGGCGTTGTGTCAGGGCTTGTCGGGAGAGCTTGCGCCGGGGCGAGATGAGCCGAGAGCAGGAGAGCAAGCGCCCAGATAGAGTGCCTTGCTACGCCGCGAAATCTTTTGGTCATGTTTCTCCGTTCGTATCGTCTGGTAACAAGAAAAAGGCCGCCGATAAGCGGCGGCCTCGGTAAATGGTTGACCGCTTCGGTTAGTGCCCGGCGTTAGTCACGGCAGCTTCATCCATATCGAAGTTGGAATAGACGTTCTGCGTATCGTCCAGGTCTTCCAGAACTTCAAGGAGACGCATCATGGCGTTTGCCTGCGAGCCTTCGAGCTTGGTGTACGTAGACGAAATTTTGGTAACCTCGGCGTGCTCAGGCGTGATGTTAGCCGCTTTCAGTGCACTGGTGACCGCCTCGAAGTCCTTGGGGTCGCACAGTATCTCCCAGTGGTCGACTTCGTCATTCAGGTCTTCGGCCCCGGCATCGAGGACGATTTCAGTGAGTTTGTCCTCGCTGGCGGCCGACTTTGCCACCACGATAACGCCTTTATTGGAGAACATCCACGAGACGGAGTTCGACTCGCCCAGGTTGCCGCCATTCTTCGAAAAAGCATGGCGAATCTCGCTGACGGCGCGGTTCTTATTATCCGTGAGGACCTCAACAATCAGAGCAACACCGCCCGGCCCGTAGCCTTCGTACGTAATCTCCTCATAGGAGACACCCTCAAGCTCGCCGGTACCGCGCTGGATCGCGCGTTTGATGTTATCGGCAGGCATATTCTCCGCCTTGGCAGCCGCAATGGCGCCGCGCAGGCGGGGATTGCCGTCGGGGTCTCCGCCGCCACCAGTCTTGGCGGCTATGGTGATTTCCTTGATCAATCGGGTAAAGATCTTGCCACGTTTGGCGTCAAGCGCGCCCTTCTTATGCTTGATTGTGGCCCATTTTGAATGGCCGGACATGTACTACCTCGGTGGTGATTTTGCCGGGACCCCGGTAAGCTGCGGCCTCAAGCGACCCTGTGAGTTTAGCACGCGCGAGGTGCCTTAGAGTACCTCTGGAGCCAGCAGGTCGCGCATGGTTTCGCGGCGACGGATGAGGCGGGCTTTCCCATCTTCGACTAAGATCT
>JAICXS010000110.1 GCA_025934615.1 Nitrospiraceae bacterium | reverse complement strand
CGTTGCGATGCCTCGGCCATGGTATGAAAATCGCGATCATTCAGTTCATCAAGGGCGCGATCGATACGGCAGAGGAGCGGGTCCTCAGAAGCTTCGGCGACCAAGTCACATTCCTACGCATGGGGGAAGGGTACACGTGGGAGACGCAAGATCGAGCGCGCGACACAGAATTCGCCCTCAAGGCGTGGACGACGACCGCTGAATTCTTGCGTGACCCGGCCTATGCCATGGTGATTCTCGATGAATTCAACATCGCGCTGCAGCAGGACTACGTGCCCATCTCAGAGGTCTTGCCCGTGTTGCGCGCCAGGCCGTCTGCCCAACATGTGGTGATTACGGGCCGGGGCGCGAAGCAGGAGCTCATCGAGGAAGCGGACTTGGTCACAGAAATGGGACAGGTCAAGCATCCATTTAGAAAAGGGATCAAGGCGCAAAAGGGCGTCGAATTTTGATCGGGCCTGCCTATGCTGAATGAAAGATTTCACGGTGAACAGTTCTCTTCTATGCCGCTTGCTCCTAGGCGGCGGCATCGAGACCATGTTCGAGCATGAGCGAAAACAAATGACAGACACAATGAACGGTAAGCTGGAATATTTCTCTGATGCAGAGCGCGCGGCCGTCTATCGGGCCATCTTCGAGCGGCGCGATGTGCGGGCCAATTTTCTTCCACGGCCGCTCGCGGAAGAGACGCTCGTTCGGCTGTTGACGGCCGCGCACCATGCCGGTTCCGTCGGATTCATGCAGCCGTGGGATTTCGTCGTGATCCGCGACGCAGATACCAAGCGCGCGGTCAAGGCACTCTTTCTCGAAACGAATGCCGCCGCCGCGGCCGGCTATGAGCCGAAGCGTGCCGGTCTCTATAAGCGGTTGAAGCTGGAAGGCATCGAGGAAGCGCCGGTGAATCTGTGCATCACGTGTAATCGGCAACGCGGCGGCCGCCATGTGTTGGGCCGTTCGACGGTGCGGGACACAGACCTATATAGCACCTGCTGCGCCATACAAAATTTGTGGCTGGCCGCTCGGGCCGAAGGTGTTGGAGTCGGATGGGTCAGCATTTTAGACCACGCGGCTCTCAAGGCGGTCCTTGGTATTCCGAAGCCGATTAAAATCGTTGCCTATTTGTGTGTAGGCTATGTCGCTCAATTTGAGAAGCAGCCGGACCTTGAGCGCGAGGGATGGCGAGAGCGGCTTCCGGTCGATCGTCTCATTCACCACGATCGTTGGGGAAATCGAACGGAGTAATGGAGAGACAAGCGTCAACCATGAAGCGGGGCGTCAAGCGCGGCGGCGCATCGCTAACTGGGCATCACTCAGGTCGTGGAGCGGGGTTGACTCTAGTGATCGGTGGCGGGGCTTCCGGCAAAAGCTCGAAGGCCTTGGAACTGGCCGGGCGAAGCCGCCCACGAATGTTCGTGGCGACCGGCCAGTCACTCGATAAGGAAATGGCTGAACGGATTCGTCGTCATCAGACAGAGCGAGGCGCCGCTTGGGAAACGGCCGAGGTTCCGATGGAGCTGGCCGCCTGGTTTGAAAAACATCACGGCCGCTATCGAGTCATTGTGCTCGATTGCATGACCCTCTGGCTCAGCAATCTTCTCGGAAGCGGCGTGCCTCATTCCGATATTCCCGATCGTGTGAATGATCTTCTCTCTGCTATCCATCGTATGCGCAGCCGTGTGATTGTCGTGACGAATGAGTTGGGCTTGGGGATGGTACCATTCGATCCTGAGACCCGTCGATTCCGCGATTTGGCCGGCCACGTCAATCAACAATTAGCGCGAGCTGCTGATCGAGTGTATTTCGTTGTCAGCGGGTGTTCGGTTCAAGTGAAATAGAAAGCGAGAGACAAGCGATGACTCTCAAGGAAGCGATCCATCAGATTCCTGCCCTCGACATGACGTGCCTACAACGGGCGCACGCACGCTTGGACCGGCTCACGAAGCCGGTGGCCAGTTTAGGACGTCTGGAGGAATTGGCGGCCCGATTCGTGGCCATGACCGGTGAGGAGCAGCCCAAACTACCCCGCGCGATCATTTTTACATTTGCCGCCGATCATGGCGTGGCGGCCGAAGGCGTCAGCGCCTATCCCAGCGCCGTGACGGCGCAGATGGTGCTGAACTTCGTTCGAGGCGGCGCCGCAGTGAATGTGTTGGCTCGCCATGTCGGCGCCGAAGTACGCGTGGTCGATATCGGTGTTGCGGCTGAATTTGATGATGTCCCTTTTCTCATCCGCCGAAAAATTGCCTCGGGCACACGCAACATGCTGATTCAGCCGGCGATGAGTCGTGTGCAGGCCGAGGAGGCGTTGGCTGTCGGGATAGACTTGGCGACGCACGCCGCCCAGGAAGGATGTTCCCTTATCGGAACGGGTGAAATGGGGATCGGCAATACTACGTCGAGTGCTGCCATTGCGTCCGTCATGACCGGGGTGGCCGTGGAGCAGGTTACGGGGAGAGGGACCGGGATCGATGATGCGTCGTTTCATCGGAAAGTGATGGTCATCGAGAAAGCGCTCGCTCTGCATCGCCCGAATGCGCAAGATCCGATTGACGTTCTCCATAAAGTGGGAGGATTCGAAATTGCCGGACTAGCGGGATTGATCCTGGGTGCCGCTGCCCATCGCATTCCGGTCGTGTTGGATGGATTCATTGCGGGCGCCGCGGCATTGATCGCGGCAGGCTTGCAGCCTCGATGTGTCGACTATTTCATCGCCTCGCACCGTTCCGTCGAGCGGGGGCATCAGGCCGTGCTCGATCGGTTCAAGCTGAACCCATTATTCGATTTAGATCTTCGTTTGGGAGAAGGGACGGGCGCATGCCTTGCCATTGGATTGATCCAAGCCGGAATCAAAATCTTGACCGAAATGGCCACATTTGATGAAGCCGGTGTCTCCGAACGTTCGAGGTAACCGTGTTTCGTCACTTTGTCATGGCGTGGCATTTCCTCACGGTGATTCCCCTTTCATCCGCACATCATGATCCCACACCCTCCGACTTGGCCCGGTCCATGGGATGGTTTCCCATTGTAGGATTGATTCTCGGGATACTGCTTGCCGCGAGTGATCTCCTGTTGGCCAATATTTTTTCGCCCGGGATCGTCGATGTTGTGATTATCGTCATCCTGGTGCTTCTGACGGGTGGGTTGCATCTCGATGGACTAGCTGATTCGGTTGACGGACTGGCGGGGGGACGGACGGTTGCCGACCGTCTGAAAATAATGCGGGACGCACATATCGGCGCGTTGGGCGCAACGGGCTTAATGCTGGCGTTGGCGTTGCGCTATGCCGCATTGATCGCCTTGCCGCAATCCAGTCGCTTTGCCGTGTTGCTCTGTATGCCGGCAGTCGGCCGTTGGGCGATGGTCGTGGGAGGGGTCGGCGTGCCCTATGCCCGTCGAGAGGGAGGGCTCGCTCAGCCGTTTCTCCAGCAGCTTTCGGGACGCGATGTCCTCGTCGCCACTGTTGGCTTGGTGATTGCCATCGCGCTGAGTGTCGGGCTTGTCGGCGCGCTTATCGGATGCATGGTAATTGTGGTCGTCGCCCGTGGCCTCACGTTTCTGGCCCAAAGACTCTTGGGCGGCATTACCGGCGATACGCTTGGAGCGACGAACGAAGCTGCCGAAATCGTCTTCTTGCTGATGGCCCCGGCTATAGCCGGCTTAGGCCCACATGTGTTCAACTTAGGATGAGCTCGGGAGAGCTCATAATGGCCTGTGTACTGGACGCGGCCATCGGCGATCCTCGCTGGTGCCCTCATCCGGTGCGTCTTATAGGCATGGTGATTGTATGGTATGAAACCAGGATCAGGATAGTCGTTCATACTCGGGCGGGCTTGCGAATGGCCGGCATCATACTGGCCATTGGCTTGCCTGCACTGACCTATGCGACTGGGTGGCTGGCCATTGACTTAGCCGGCTGGGTCGATGCCGGAGTGAAAACTGTACTCATGGTTCTTATTGCATGGACCACTCTCGCGGCGCGTGATCTTGTTGACCATGCTCGATTGGTTGCCAATGCGCTGGAGGGTGGATCACTGGGTCGAGCCCGCGAGGCGGTATCCCGGATTGTCGGTCGCGATACGGATGGTCTGTCATGTACCGAGATTGTGCGCGCGACTGTCGAAACAATTGCGGAGAGTACGGCCGATGGAGTGATCGCTCCTCTTTTCTATCTGGCCCTGGGCGGTCCTCCCCTGGCATTGGCTTATAAGGCAATCAATACGCTGGATTCCATGATCGGCCATCGCGATGTCCACTATCGATATTTTGGGTGGGCCTCAGCCCGATTGGACGATGTGGCCAATTGGATACCTGCCAGACTGACCGCACTATTGTTGATTTGCGCTGCCGGGCTTCGGACGCATACGATGCGAACTGCTTGGCGTATATTTTATCGGGATGGATCGAAGCATCCTAGTCCCAATAGTGGCCGGCCCGAAGCGGCAATGGCCGGGGCATTAGGCGTTCAACTAGGCGGGACAAACGTCTACGGTGGCATCGCTACGGAACGGCCGCGTCTCGGTGACGCTCTGACGCCTCTTGTGCCGGGACATGTAACGGTCGCACTCCACCTGATGGGTATCGCGTCCGCGATGGCCGCGGCCCTTGCCGCTGCCGCGCTGGCTTTACGATCATGACCTCCCCTCACGGCGGCAATATCTATAGAGCGGCTCGTGAAACCGGGCGCTCGCTCACTCGGGTCGTCGATTTCAGCGCCAGCATCAATCCGCTCGGGCCTTCACCACGCGCCGTTCGCGCGATGATAGCTGCGCTTCGCCTCACATCCCATTATCCTGAACCGGATTGCATCGCTCTTCGGGAGGCACTGGCAATCCGGCATGGTCTCATTCCCGAACAGATTCTGATTGGGAATGGATCGAGCGAGGTCATCCAGCTTCTGCCTCGAGCGCTGTCGCTTTACAGCGGTCTTATCGTCGGGCCCACCTTTTCGGAGTATGCGCGGGCCTTATTGTTGGAAGGTGGTCAAGCGGTGTCGATCAATGCGATGCGAGTTGAACAATATCGGGTTCCGGTTCAGGATGCGACGAGGATGATTCGAAACAATCGGACAAAGATCCAAGCCGTCTTTGTGTGCAACCCTAACAGTCCGACAGGCCAGGGAATTAATCTTAACGATATACGTGAGTTGGCGGAGACGGTATCGCATCGCGGAGCTTGGACCATCATTGATGAGACGTTTGTAGATTATTGCGAAGAGCGCTCGATCCTGCCGGAGATCAATCGCTATTCCCGTGTGGTAATACTACGTAGCTTCACCAAGTTTTATGCATTACCGGGACTCCGTATCGGCTATGCAGTCAGTGATGAGAAGACTGTGACTCGTCTGCACGCCCTACAGGCGCCGTGGTCGGTGAATACTCTTGCTCAAGCGGGGGCCTTGTCCTCGCTGAACGATATTCCGTATGCCCGAAGAAGCCGGCGTTTCATGGCGCTCGAACGGGCTCGTTTCTTTGCAGCGCTGCAGGCATTGAATGGTGTGGTGGTGTTTCCATCTCTGGCGAATTTCTTGCTGGTGGAGTTGCCTCAGCCGCATACCGCTGTGGAGATTGCGGAACGGCTGTACGCGGAAGGCATCTTGGTGCGGGATTGTTCGACGACACCGGGGCTCACCGCCGGCACGATTCGAGTTGCCGTGAGAACGCCTGAGCAGAATCGTCGTCTGATCGCAGCGCTTCGCCGGCTGCTGAGGGACCAAGAGTGAGGGGGCGCCGTCCGGCTTCGCTGCTTACCAAATTTTCAGTCCGCCGTAATACGCTGATGATCGATTTGGGTAGGCGGATGACGATGCTTTCATCGGCTCCTCGCGGCGGAGGGCTTGTGCGCGCGCAGTATATTTTGAACCACCAAGTGCCCACCCGTCCCATGATTCTTTCTGCATCGAGCTCGAGCCTAGTCTGGGGTGATCCGAGCCGATATTTGGGGCGGTTGGCCGCCCAATTGGGGATAGAGAGTCCATGCGTAGCCTTGATGACGGCCGTGTCACTGAAAGACCTCATTACCCTACGCGAGGAATCCGCAGATATTTGGGTCGAGGGATTTTTTACGGTCGGCGTGTCAAATGCGGTCAGAGCCGGTGAGCCGAATGGTGCGGCTGAACGCGAGGCTGAGTCTTCTCCGGGAACGATTAACATCATCCTAATCACGAATGCCCGCTTGGCGATGCCGGCGATGGTCGGAGCGGTGCAAGTCGCGACCGAAAGCAAAGCGGCTACCTTGCTGGCAGAATCTGTCCCGACCTGGACCGGCGGCCCCGGTGCGACCGGCACTGGGACGGATGCGATTGTCATCGTCAATGGAGATGGTCCGGCGCTTCGCTACAGCGGGACCCACACCGCAATGGGGGAACTCATCGGACGAGTGGTGGCCCAAGGGGTCCTTGGCGGGCTTCTTCGCTATCGACAGTGGGCTTCACGATCTGAGGCGAGCGAGCGTTCACGCGATCATTCCGGCAGAGTGTCGACAAAGAGATCTGATGGAAAAAACTAAACCACGCGCCAAATCGCTGGCCGTACTGGGAACCGGTTCCGAAGTCGGGAAAAGCATCATTGTGGCGGGTCTGTG
>JAICXS010000469.1 GCA_025934615.1 Nitrospiraceae bacterium | reverse complement strand
CTTAGAGTCTGTCCGGGAACAGTATCATGGATTACATAGTTTTCTGAGCATGAGGCGGATGGATGCAAGCTTGAGGAAGGCGAGTGCTTTGTGATTGAAGCGCTCCCAATCCTTGGCAAGCCTGCGACAGCGTCCGAGCCAGGCGAATGTCCTCTCCACGATCCAGCGCTTGGGCAAGACGACGAAGCGCTTGGCTTGATCGGAGCGTTTGACGATCTCGACGTTCACGTGCTTGAGGACCGAGCGCAGCGCGTCCTGGAATTTGGCTCCCTGATAGCCGCCGTCGGCGTAGAGCTTCACGAGGAAGGGATAAAGACCGAACAACGTGGCCATCACGAGCACGCCGCCATCTCGATCCTGGATGTCGGCGGCATGCACAATGGCATGCATCATGAGGCCTTGCGTATCGACGAGAATGTGCCGCTTCTTGCCTTTGATCTTCTTGCCCGCATCGTAACCATGCGGGTCGTGAGGCCCCCTTTTTCAGCGCTTTTCACGCTCTGGCTGTCGATAATCGCCACGGTAGGAGATGCCTCCCGCTCGGCCAGCTCTCGGCACTCGACGTAAAGGGCGTGGTGGATACGGTCGAGCGTGCCGTTCCAGTTCAACAGATCGAGGTAGTCGTGCAAGGTCGAGCGAGGTGGCAGGTCTTTCGGGATCGCGCGCCATTGGCAGCCGGTGCTCAGGATGTACATCAATCCGTTGACGATCTCGCGCAGGTTCACCGTCCGTTTGTTGCCGCCGCGCTTGGCGGGCGGAATGAGCGGCGCGATCAGCGCCCACTCCTCATCGGTGAGATCGCTCGGGTAACGTAGGCGGCTGCGGTCATACCGGACGCGGTTTTCGGCGGTCCACATCGACGGCTCCCTTTAGAATCAGGCCGCCTCTCTTGAATCACAAACGATTCATCCGATTCAACATCTTCCCGGACAGACACTTAGAGGTTGCGGTCGTCAATGCTCCGCGAAGTGTGCTGACTGGTGCGTCCGTGCAGTAGCCAAATAGGCCAACAATGATTGAGCCGTGTACCTGATCGATCGTCGTTCAGGCGCCAATTTTCAGCCGACTTGAGGGAGCTCTTGAGCTGCTCTGAGTAATTCCCATCCGAGCGATTTTGCGTATTTCTTGGTCAGGACCAGCTCAAAATCTTTCTTCGCAAGATCTGGCATTGATGTTGTCTCCAGCCTCACGATGACGTGTCCCCCTTCTGCCCGCACAGTTGGTGGTCGCGTTTGCCTTAGCTCAAACGACGATGTCTTGGCCATATTATCTCTGTCTCGGTACCGCTTGGTCAGCGATCGCGAAGAACTACTTTTTGTCTCGATTAACAAATCATTCCCGCATTTCTCTTCGGCTAAACCACCACTTTTTTACGATCGGGAAAAACCAGCAATGATCGCGGGGCATCTTCGCAACCATGGAGCACGTGGCCGTGGGCGGTCTCGCGACGCGCGGCGTGCAGCCTTTCTGTCGGCGAAGTCGAGACTGAGACGGCAAAAAAATTATAGCGGCCCAGACGCAGTCGTCATCAGGTTCCACTTCAGGCGGTAATTTACGATGCTCTCTGTTTTGTACTCCTGACAGTAGCGACCGCAGGTCGTTCCCGCGAGTTGCGGTAGCTCCAAGGGCGGCCAAAACGTTCCGTGACGATTTGTGCGCTGCTTCGGCCGTGAAGCGCGGTGCAAAGGCGAGCATCGCGACCTCATCGCATTGTCGGAATATGGAACGCTTGCCTGAAATACGAGCGGAACACTTCCATCGAGGGTGTAAACTCGATGTCGCGCCGCCAGGCTAGTCCGACATCCATTGCCGGAACCGGATCGCGTAGGACCAATGTTTCGATGCGTTTGCCCTCGAGCGACCACGGCCGCAGCACCATGTCGGACAGAATGGCAACGCCTTGTCCGTTTGGAGTCGCGCAGTTCGGTGTCTCTCCTTTCATCATGACGCTGTCGGTCGGTACCATCATTGCGCTGACTTCTGAGCAACGCATCGACGCAAATCTACGCGGAGCGCGCGGAATTCGGAGATCTGGGACGCCGAGGGCCGTCGCTATATCGATTTCGCCTCAGGCATTGCCGTGCTGAATACCGGCCACTGCCATCCCAAGGTCATTGCCGCGGTCAAAGAGCAGCTCGATCATTTCACGCACACCTGCCATCAGGTCGTGCCTTACGAAAACTATGTGCATTTGGCGGAGCGACTGAACCGGCTCGTACCCGGCTCCTTCGTCAAAAAGACCATCTTCGTGACCACGGGCGCTGAGGCCGTCGAAAATGCGGTCAAGATCGCGAGAGCTGCGACCGGGCGGTCAGCCGTCGTCGCCTTCTCCGGCGGCTTCCACGGCCGCACGTTCATGGGTATGGCGCTGACAGGAAAGGTCGCTCCATATAAGATCGGCTTTGGCTCGATGCCGGACGACGTCTTTCACGTGCCGTTTCCGGTGCCGCTTCACGGCATTTCGGTGGCGGATTCGCTCGCGGCGCTCGACAGGCTGTTCAAGGCCGATGTGGACCCTGCCCGCGTTGCAGCCATCATGATAG
>JAICXS010000441.1 GCA_025934615.1 Nitrospiraceae bacterium | reverse complement strand
TACCGTTCCGCATTCGCCACGAGCCGCGCATTCTGCTCTGCGTAAAAAAAGGCATCTTCCGCCACAAAGCCATCGCGACGAAGATAGTCTTCCGCGTGCCTACGCAGATCCACGAGCTGCGCCACGACTTCCTTCTCGCAACTCTCCTCCAAACCGGAACTCGCGACAAACCCATAGCGCTGACTATCCTCGCCGAAGTGGTCGAAGCAGGCATAGCGGATGCGGGCCCGTTCGGCCGCCGGCCGGTCCTCCTGTTCCAGGTAATTCAGCACCGCTTGCATGGACGCATGGAGGCTATAGAGGTCCAACCCGTAAAATCCGATTTTTGAGGTATCGAGCCGCCGGTCGTTGTAGGTCCGAAGCCACTCAATGAACTCTTGCACTTCGATATCGCGCCACATCCAGGTGGGAAACCGCTGAAAGTCCGCGAGGGCGTCCCGCGCGGAGCCGTCTCGACCCTGTCCGCTCACATACCGGTGGACTCGGTAGGCATCCGGCCAGTCGGCCTCGGCGGCGACGGCCGTGAAGCCTTTTTCGTCGATGAGTCGCTTGGTAATCCTCGCCCGCTCTCGATAGAATTCCTGCGTGCCGTGAGACGCTTCGCCGAGCAGCACGAGCCGGGCGTCCCCGATAGTCTCCATCAGCGCGTCGTAGTCTCGGTCCGTCCCTTCGAGTCGATGCACGCCTTTCTCAAGGGCTGCTTGAAGCATCATGGCCATGTCTTACCCCTTGGGGTGCCTGTTCCAGCAGACTCCGCACCTCTTCATCCGTGGTCTGAGAAAAATCCTCATACCATTGACCCACGCCGAAAAAGACGGTCGGAGTCATGTCGCAATAAACTTCGTCCGCCTCGTTGCGCAGCTCCTCACAGGTTTCCGGAGAGGCGACCGGAACCGCTACGATAATGTGGGCGGGTCGGCATTGGCGTATTGCCGCGATGGCGGCCCGCATCGTGGATCCGGTCGCCAGTCCGTCGTCCACCAAGATGACCACATGGTCCTGGACAGGAAGAGCGGAACGAGAGCCGCGATAGGCTTCTTCCCGTCTGAGCAGTTCGCGCTCTTCATCGTGCGTCACTTGATCGACGACGTCGGGAGGCAGCCCGGCGGCATGGATCACTGCATCATGCAGGACGCGTATGCCCCCGCCGGCGATGGCACCCATCGCCAATTCTTCATGGCCCGGAACCCCGAGTTTTCGGACGACGAGGATATCGAGCGGCGCCCGCAGAATTGTGGCGATCTCATACGCAACCGGCACTCCGCCCCGGGGAAGTGCCAGTACAAGGAGATCCTTCCGTCCGGCGTACTGCTCAAGCCGGCGGACCAATCTCCGGCCTGCTTCCCGTCGATTCTTGAAGGGTTCCATACGGTATTCGTCCGCTGATTCGTTCTCCGTCCTCCATTGCACTGTTGGCGGTGCATACCGTATTCCAGGCGCTGTGTCTTTGTACAACGCTCTCGGGACAATCAGTCATGGGGACAATCAGTCATGAGACGGATAAATCGTCCCATCACGAATCAGTCATCAGATGAGCGATTCGCCGGATACCTTTGAAGCGGAAAGCCGGCGGTGGAATGGCCCTTGCAGGCACCTAAAACGGAATCGCTCAAGCGGTAAGCCAAGCGCAGCAGCGGCGTAAGGGAACCCTACGCAAGTTATTGCTGCCGCTTCTTCGGCGGATCACCGATCGGCGTAGGGCTCTTCCTAGGCCGCCGTGGCGGTTCTTTGGCGGGAGGTTTCTGGGGAGCCGGCTCTCGAATTGGTCGCTTCCTCATAGGTTCATAATTGAGGTTCATAATTAATGCCGATATCATGAGCCAATCTAAAGAAAGAGGATCAACACAACAGCAAGAGAGCAAGGATCCAAATGAATGTGGCCATCACACCCTCGTGAAGGTTGAATCGAAAATAAGTGAGGCAGACACAGATGTGCAAATCTACATTTGTACGATTTGCCGGAAGTCCTTCACGGTGAATGCATGGTGAATGCCTCTTGAAGTCGCGCCCGTCATCGTCTCACAAAATTCACGGCATCATCACGATCGAGCGATCCTCTCGTTCGCGGACGAGTTCAGATCCGGTAGCGCAGGAAGAGATGGCCGCCCGTGGCCTGTTTCACGGACAGCAGTGTTCCCCAAATTGACTGGTCGGGAGACAATCCGAGCGGGCCGGAAAAGGCCGGTCGTTCTCCTGTCCGACCGCGTCCGACGATTTGAGGGGCCATGGTGAGGAACAATTCGTCAAGCAGCGATTGTCCCAGGAAAGATGAAAACAACGTCGGCCCTCCTTCATGGAGGAGCAGCTTCACTCCATAGTCGGCATGGAGCAGTGCAACCATATCGGAGGGATTGAGTATCGTGTCGCCGGGGAGGACGTGGGCAGTGGCCGGTAAGGAGGTCCCGTATCGCTCATGCAGACGCGCGGCCCCCTGTTCGGTCGTCAGTACAAGACTGCGGATCCCTTCGCGCCGAAACAATGGTTGATGGAGGTCGACATGGCCTCTGCCGCTGACCACGACGTTGATAGGGTGGAGAAAGTCCTTACCGATATGCTTTCGAAATGCCTGAAACTCCTTGCCGAATGTCGGACACACGAAGCCGGCGGTCCACGCATGCCCAGGCGCGTTCCGAAAGGTGTCTTCCCCGAACATGACCGCATCGGCATAGGCCCGTAACAGCCCCATGATGAACGTATCTTCTTCATTTCTGCCGCTGATCTCCGCGCCTCCCGATTTGCCGGGAATCTCCAGTGAGACGATGCCGTCCAATGTCTGGACAAAGTTGCCGAAGATCAACGGCCTGCTCGGTGAATC
>JAICXS010000199.1 GCA_025934615.1 Nitrospiraceae bacterium | reverse complement strand
GACCAGGGCAAGACGTCCAACATGAATGCCCTTGGCATTGTCTCGCAAGCGCTCGATTTGCCCGTTTCCACTGTAGGCCTGACCACGTTTCGTCCGCCATTTACGCCGACGACCTTCGGCGTCTTTGCCGGCCAGTCGAAAGGCGAGCTTTTCGATCCAGTCCGGCAGACATCAATCCATGATTGGGCGGCCGAAAATGGAGCGGTCTTCGAGGATGTGAGCCTTTGGAAGCGTGCACGCTATTTCCCGCGTCATGCCGAGGACATGCACGCCGCCGTCAAGCGGGAATGCGCGGCGACGAGGCAGTCGGTTGGCATTTTCGACGGCACGACGCTCGGCAAGATCGAAGTCGTGGGTAAAGACGCTGCCGAATTCATGAACAGGATGTACACGAACGCCTGGACAAAGCTCGAAGCCGGCCGGCTGCGATATGGCGTCATGCTGCGTGAAGATGGCTTCATTATGGATGACGGGGTTGTCGGCAGAATGGCGGCCGATCGCTTTCACGTAACGACCACGACGGGCGGAGCCGCTCGCGTCCTGGCGCTCATGGAAGACTATTTGCAGACCGAGTGGTCGGGCCTCGATGTGTGGTTGACGTCCACGACCGAACAATGGGCGGTCATTGCGATTCAGGGCCCGAACGCCCGGAAAGTATTGCAGCCTCTGATCCAGGATATCGACATCTCAGCGGAAGCTATGCCGCACATGAGTGTGCGGGAAGGGCACATTTGCGGAATCCCGACTCGACTGTTCCGAGTCTCATTTAGCGGAGAGCTCGGGTTCGAGGTGAACGTGCCAATGGGGTACGGGCGTGGCGTGTGGGAAGCGATCTTCGCCGCAGGGAAGGCCTACGACATCACGCCGTACGGTACCGAGGCAATGCATGTGCTCCGCGCCGAGAAAGGCTACATTGTTGTCGGCCAAGAAACAGACGGCACCGTAACGCCCGATGACGTCGGCTTGTCCTGGGCGGTTGGCAAAACGAAAAAGGATTTCGTGGGCAAGCGCTCCCTGGCCCGGCCGGCGATGACAGCTGCCGACCGGAAGCAGCTTGTTGGATTGCTTACCGTCGATCCCAAGGTCGTCCTCGAGGAAGGTGCCCAGATCGTCGTCGATCCTCGTGAGCCAATTCCCATGACAATGATTGGTCATGTTACGTCATCGTATTGGAGCGCTGCGCTCAATCGATCCATCGCGCTTGCCCTGGTCCGTGGTGGAAGAGCGCGCATCGGGACGCGTTTGAGCGTTCCAATGCCAAATGGCCCGATCGCAGCCGAAGTTGTTTCGCCCGTTTTCTACGATCCGAAAGGCGAGCGTCTCGATGGTTGATACGTCCATCATCAGAGTTAATTCCCTTGCGAGGGTCAACCGCAATAGCTCGCCGGCATGGGCGGTGTCACTTGCGATTTTGCCCGATGCAGCCAAGTTCGTCTTTCGCGGGCGGCCGCCATCGTTTGCTCCGGCGGCAGAGACCTTCGGCGTTGAGTTGCCGCAGAGCGCCAACCGGTTCAACAAGAAGGCCAACCGCAAGGCGTATTGGCTTGGACCGGACGAGTGGCTGCTTGAGGCGGTTGAAGAGAACCCAACTGATTTGTTCTCTGCGATGTCGCGTGATCTCGCGGCCTGTTCATGCTCGCTCGTTGACGTCAGCCATCGGTCGGATGCCCTTGAGATCAGGGGATCAAAAAGCGAATACGTGCTGAACCATGGCTGCCCGCTCGACCTCTCCGAACAGCAATTTCCCGTTGGCATGTGCACTCGTACCGTTCTCGGCAAATCGCCCATCCTGCTGTCGAGGACGGAACGAGATACCTTCTGTATCGACGTATGGCGTTCGTTCTCGACATATGTCTGGTCGCTTTTGGATGAGGCACGACAGGAACTCGCGTTCGACCAAGTGTAATACATGATTGGAACATTTGAACTCTTCAAGGTCGGCATCGGCCCGTCTTCGTCGCACACGGTCGGACCCATGAAGGCGGCGGCTCAATTTATGGAGAGCGTGAGACGTGCGGCATTGTTGCCGCGGGTGGAGCGCGTTAGAGCCGACCTCTATGGCTCGCTTGCATGGACGGGCAAAGGACACGGGACAGACAAGGCTGTCATACTGGGCCTGGCCGGCGAGAGTGCGGAGATGTTCGATGCCGGCAACGCCGACCGTATCGTGACCTCAGCCCGCCAAGAGCGGATGCTACGCCTGTCCGGTGGACGAACCGTTGGCTTCGATCCAGACCGGGATGTTGTGTTCGATGGCGTGACGGTAGCCTCACGGCATCCGAATACCCTGGCATTTACGGCATTCGATGGAGGCGATAACGTTCTTCACCAGGAACGATGGTGCTCTATCGGCGGCGGCTTCGTTGTACTTGAGGAAGAGGTTGGGAAGGCGCAGCTCCAGACCGAGCATCCCGTTCCGTTTCCCTTCCGCTCCGGCAACGATCTTCTCTCGATGGGCGCATCATCTGGCATGTCTATCGCCGGGATGGTTCTGGCGAACGAGACGTCACGATTGCCGCGTGAAGAAGTGGATGCAAAGCTCGATCACATTGTCGAAGTCATGATGTCGTGTATCGATCGCGGAATGGTGACGGACGGCAGTCTTCCGGGTGGACTGGAAGTGCGCCGGCGTGCGCCCTCGCTGTATCGCAAACTTCGAGAGGCATCTGCATCGAACAGCCGAACGCAGCATGCCGTCATGGACTGGGTTAGTCTGTACGCGATAGCGGTCAACGAGGAAAATGCCGCGGGAAGCCGCGTGGTAACGGCGCCGACGAACGGCGCCGCTGGAATCATTCCAGCGACGTTGCGCTATTTCCGCGATCACTGCCAGGATGCCGATGCCGAAGGCCTGCGTCGATTTCTACTCACCGCCTCGGCCATCGGAGCGCTCTTCAAGATGAATGCGTCGATCTCCGGCGCGGAGGTCGGATGCCAAGGAGAGGTGGGTGTCGCCTGTTCGATGGCAAGCGCTGGGTTGGCCGCTGTTCTCGGCGGGACGAACGAGCAAATCGAAAACGCGGCCGAGATCGGCATGGAGCATCACCTCGGCATGACGTGTGACCCCATCGGCGGACTAGTTCAGATTCCCTGTATCGAGCGCAACGCGTTTGGCGCAATCAAGGCTATCAGCGCCGCCTCGCTTGCCCTCCAGGGGGATGGTAAGCACGTCGTGTCGCTCGACAAGGTGATTGCGACGATGCGCGAAACCGGAAAGGACATGCAATCAAAGTACAAGGAGACCTCACTCGGAGGTCTCGCTGTCAATCTGACTGAATGCTAGGGATCTCAAACATGGGTCAGCAAGCGCCTAACCGGTTCTTCACCGCCGATATCTCGACACTCGACCCGGAAATCTCGTCGGCAATCGGCGACGAGTTGCGCCGCCAGCAGGACGAGATTGAACTGATCGCGTCCGAAAATATCGTGTCGCGAGCCGTTTTGCAGGCGCAGGGATCCGTCCTGACGAACAAATACGCGGAAGGGTATCCCGGCCGCCGCTACTACGGCGGCTGTGCGCATGTCGATGTGGCGGAAGAGTTAGCAAGAGAGCGCGCAAAGAAGCTCTTCGGCTGTGCTTTTGCAAACGTTCAGCCCAACTCCGGTAGCCAGGCCAATCAAGGCGCCTTTATGTCCCTCATGAAGCCTGGCGACACGTTTATGGGATTGGATCTCGCGGCCGGCGGGCACCTTACGCACGGCGCGAAACCGAACATGTCCGGCAAGTGGTTTAATGCGGTGAGTTATGGCGTGCGTCAAAACGATCAAAGGATCGACATGGATGCACTCGAACGCATCGCCCACGCACACAACCCAAAAGTGATCGTCGCGGGTGGCTCCGCATACTCGCGTTTCTGGGATTTCGCGGAGTTCCGGCGGATTGCAGACGACGTCGGTGCTTACCTTATGGTGGACATGGCCCATTTCGCGGGTCTGGTCGCCGGGGGCGTGCATCCGTCACCATTTCCGCATGCCCACATCGTGACGTCCACAACGCACAAGACTTTACGAGGTCCGCGCGGTGGCCTCATTCTGTGCAACGACGCTGATCTGGCGAAGAAGATCGACTCCTCCATCTTCCCGGGTCTCCAAGGAGGCCCTCTGATACATGTCATCGCGGCAAAGGCCGTTGCCTTTGGTGAGGCCCTCACGCCTGAATTCGCCAAATATGCAAGCGACGTGGTCGATAACGCCAAGACCTTGGCGGCCACGCTCATCGATCGGGGCTATGCCGTGGTTTCCGGCGGAACGGAGAACAATCTGTTCTTGCAGGATCTGCGAACGAAAGGCCTCACCTGCAAAGTGGCCGAAGAAGCGCTCAGTCGAGCTCATATCACGTGCAACAAGAACGGCATTCCATTCGATCCCGAGAAGCCTACCGTAACTTCCGGCGTGCGCCTTGGAACGGCAGCGGCGACGTCGAGAGGATTCTGGACGTCGGAATTCCGGACGGTCGGCAATCTCATCGCGGACGTACTTGATGCGGTATCGGCGACCAATACTGGAACGGCCTCGGCTGTCGAACAAGAAGTAAGACAGCGCGTCACCGAACTTACGAAAGCGTTTCCAATCTATCCGCTCCTGCAATTGGCTGCGAAATCGTAGGGAGTGGGACGGGTTGGATCGTCACCTTCATGCCGACAAGATCTTTCTGCGCGGCTTGGTGGTTCATACGCGGATCGGACCATGCGACCAAAAGGCTCTGGCCTCTCTTGAGGTAGACCTGGAAGCGGCAATCGATTTGAGTATTGCGGCGTCCAGCGACAAACTGTCCGACACCGCTAATTATTCAGACCTCGTGCGCGCAATATCAGATGTTTTGATGTCCTCTCGTCATCCAAGTTTGGGTGACGCTGCGTCAGCTGCGGCGGAAGCCGTGCTTTCAGCTGAACAGAAGGTTCGCGAAGTGTTGTTGACCTTGCGCAGCTCGCGCGTTGTCCTGAGAGGACCTGCCGATCAGATTGGCGTCTCGGTAAGAAAGCGCCGTCGTTAGATACTCCTCGTGGATGGCGCCGTTAAAGGTTGGAGGAAGACGTGTC
>JAICXS010000048.1 GCA_025934615.1 Nitrospiraceae bacterium | reverse complement strand
TGAGATACTCCTCGGCGCGGCGCTGCATTTCTCTGAGCTGGGCGATCACTTCATCTTCACAGGTCTTCGTCAACCCGAACCCCGCGGCATAACCATAACGCTGCGTATCTTCGCCGTAATGATCGAAGCAGGCATAACGCGAACGAGCACGCTGGGCCGATTCCGGATCGATGTGCTCAAGGTATCCCAGCACTGCCGCCATGGACGCATGCAGGCTGTACAGATCCACTCCATAGAAGCCGACTTTCGATGGGCCGGCCGGCTGAGATTCGTTATGGGTGCGCAGCCAGGTGACAAAGTCGAGAACTTCGCAATTCCGCCACATCCAGACGGGAAAGCGCTTAAAATCGCCCAGCGCCGCGCGGCTGTCGGCATCGCGGCTTCGTCCAAGGACATAGCGATTCACACGGTACGCGTCCGGCCAATCGGCCTCGACGGCGACCGCCATGAAGCCCTTTTCTTGAATGAGCCGTTTCGTGATCTGAGCGCGCTCGCGATAAAACTCCCGCGTCCCATGAGACGCTTCTCCGAGCAAGACTACGTGGGCGTCGCCGATCAGATCCATCAACGGATCGTAGTCTGTCTGAACGCCGTGCAGCGGATGCACCGCCTGCTGGAGCAGTTCCGTGAGTCGGCTCGTATGAACGCTTTCCATGACGCCTGCTTCGGGGGGACCGGAATTGAATCACTGAGTAATGCAATAATTGGGCTTTGTTACTTACTTACTGTATGCATTGCGGTCCTTTGCCCCACATGACTAACTCACTTATTACTGAATTACTTCTTCCTTCCGCTCGGTGCAGCCTGCTCCAACAGATCGCGCACTTCTTCGTCCGTCGTTTGCGAAAAATCATCGTACCACTGCCCGACTCCATAAAACGGGGTCGGGGTCGTCGCACAAACCATCTCGTCCACTTCGACTTTCATCTCTTCACAGGTTTCAGGCGCCGCCGTCGGAACGGCGATGACGATCCGGGCAGGGTTCCTCTGTCGCAGGGCCGCCACCGCCGCCCGCATGGTGGAGCCCGTCGCGAGTCCATCATCCACAAGAATCACCGTCCGGCCTTCGACCGTCGCGACTTCTCGATTTCCGCGATACGCCCGCTCGCGGCGCGTCAATTCCTGGTATTCCGTCGCCGCCGCCGACTCCAGCACCGCCTGGGAGAGACCTAAATGTCGCACGACTTCCTGATTGACGACTTGCACACCCCCGCTCGCGATGGCCCCCATCGCGAGTTCTTCATGACCTGGAACACCCAGCTTACGGACGACCATGACATCCAACGGAACATGCAGCGCCGCGGCAACTTCAAACGCCACCGGCACGCCGCCCCGAGGAAGGGCCAATATCACGACATCCGACCGATCCGTGTACGCGGCCAGTCGCTCGGCCAGGAGCCGGCCCGCCTCATGTCGATCGCGAAACACGCGGTCCATCGTATTTCTCCGCATCTTCCCGCTATGGTCAAGTGTCTGAAATCCGGGCGGGAGCAGGCGCCTCGCTGTCTCGCCTGAATTGAATATGAAAGCCGTGAAAGGACTTGGTGAGCATTGCACGCACGATAAACGGCATTACGACGAACAACGAGATGATCGCCGCGACACTGACAGGAAGCAGCGCTATCCAGACCGACGGTTCGGTCCGTGTCAATTCCGGCATGAGAAACAAGAGGAACAGATTGACCGCGAACAGCAGCGCCAGAAAGCCGCCGACGCAACGCCAGAGCAACGTCCATCCGATCCGAATCGACTCTTGATACGTCGGTGCATCCATCACCCTGCCCCGGGTCCTGGTTGTGGATTGGGCGGCAAAGGGGACGGCGGCGCCGGCAAGGGCATCGGTAACGGATTCGGCTTAGGGCCGGGGAACGGGTCCGTCGGCTTGGGAATTGGATCGGTCGGACCCGGGCTGGGGGTGGGGCTCTGTGCCTCGACCGTCGCAGCAAACGGAATGACGGTCCATGCGACACCGGCTGCGATTGCGATCCCGAGCGTCCATCCCTTTAGCCGCATAACTCTCCTGACAGTAATTGATAACGGGTTGCGTGGCTTTAATTACTCACTTGCCAATTACTTCAACTTCAGACATCATCACGATGCCTTCGCATGTGCCATGGCCCGCTGCAGTTTTACTTTGATCCATCCCGGCTGCCGCGTATCGAACGCCTTGTACGCCTCAATCGCGGAAGTCAATGGCTCGGTCTGCGTCAAAATTTTCGCCGGATCCATCGTGCCGCGCCGCACAAGATCGATCAGCATCGGAATATAGCGGCGGTGATGGCAATTGCCCATCTTGACCGTCAGATTCTTGTTCATCGCGGTTCCGATGGGGAAGGTCCGTGCAGTTTCCGGATACACGCCCACGATACCGAGCGTGCCGGCTTTCGCTAACACCTCGACCGCCCATGACAACGCGAGTGACGGCGCATCACCCGGGTGCCAGTTGTCGCCACGAGGATTCGTCTGTTGGGCAATCTGTTCGATTTCGTGTTGAAATGTCGACGCCTGTTTTGTCGTCGCTGGACCTGCGTGTGGTTGCGTGGCATCGACACCGACCGGCATCGATCGCTCGATCGACCCCGATGCCTCCCGTCAATCGCAGAATCGCTTGTACCGGATTTTCTGCCTGAAAATCGATTATCTCCGAGCCCTGTGTCCGGGCCATGTCCAACCTAGATGCGATCGTATCGACAGCCAAGACGCGCGCTGCGCCCTGTAAGAACGCGCTCGCGATGGCAAATTGCCCCACCGGTCCGCATCCGAATACCGCGACCGTATCTCCGTGTTTTATATCCGCGAGATCGGCCCCGAAATAGCCGGTCGGCACAATATCAGAGAGCATGATCGCCTGCTCGTCGCTGACTTCATCGGGCACCTTGATCAATCCGACGTTGGCGTACGGGACCCTCGCCCGCTCCGCTTGCAGACCGTTGAACGGCCCGGTCGTTTTAGGCCCGCCGAAAAAAGCGGTCCCCGCGCGCGGGCCGTTGGGATTAGCCTGATCGCATTGTGCAAAATAACCGGCCCGGCAATAGGAACACGTCCCGCACGCAATCGTCGACGGGATGACGACTCGATCGCCTGCTTTCAAATTTCTGACATCCGGCCCCAGTTCTTCGACGACGCCCACGCCTTCGTGTCCGAGAATCGTCCCAGGCTCCATGCCCGGCATAGTTCCGCGCACCATATGCAGGTCGGTCCCACAAATGGCGCTGGCCGTCAGCCGCACGATCGCATCGTTTCGCTGCAGAATCTTGGGATCAGGCGCGTCGGTAATCCGGATATCTCCGACACCATAGAAGACAACGGCTTTCATGAGCTCTCCAAATCATGTTAGCTAAGAAACGTTGGACAGTCGAGGTTCGACCTTCTCGAGGTCTCAGTCAGAAAATCCCGAACGTTTTTGATGCCGCTCGGCTTTCGTCCGACCCTGCTGCCCTTTGCTCCCAATCAAGGTCTCCGCCGCTGTCGTCTGGAATTCAGGTATGGGAAGTGCCCTTTCAAGGGACCCTGTCAAACGCCGGTTGAGCATGTTCAAGTTGGCCTCTTGGGAAGCGGGGTCTTTGGAGAGCACTTCCGTAACTCCACTCAGATCGGTGGAATCCTCGCGACGCTGTTCGAACTCCGAAATTCCAGGCTGATGGTTCTGAGCTCCAGAAACCTTGCCCCTCCAGCTTCTTTGTCTATGCCGCTTTCGCAGTTGTGCCGCTCATGCGACGGCACATCTCGGCACACCGACGGCACTCTTGTGCGCAGGGCCCACAGAGCGCGTGGTGCGAGGCATGTTGTTCACAGGCTTCCGCACACCGATCGCACACCTCTGCACAAAAGGCGCACAGATTCTTGGCCAGCGGCGACACACGGCTCATCCATCGGCCCGCCATCACACATATATCCGCGCATTCCCGGCATAGCCTCATACAACGCTCCATCAACTGCGTATCGCCCTTATGGTCCATCCCGATCATATCGTCCCCACACTCCTCGCAAATCTGTGAACATCGGGCGCAGGCGGCGATACAGTCTTTCCATTCTTGTGTGAGCGTTCGTTGATCCTGATGCATGATGTCTCCTTTCAGGCCGTGCTGGAGCTGTCATCCTCAGTGAGCCACTGGGTCGAAGAAATAAAACGAGGTCAAAGTTTCATTGCCGATTGACAGCTCTGTCTCTAGGAAGCGGCTGCCTCCGCCAAGCGTGCCTCCAGCTCACTTCGACCTCGCCCTGGAAGCTTACCCTTCATGGGTGGCGCCTGCTATCGGTACGCCTGTCGTTTCACGTCGAATGTCGGGACAATAAGAAGAAGGGCTGTCGCTTACATGAACAGTCCGTCGTCCTAGTATGCCTTGCTTGATCAATAATCGGGGGCCGGGCTTGGATCATCGTAGTAGATCTCGCGATAGATGGGGCAAAGGCCCTTGTCCCGAATGATCTGCGTGACGTCTCGAATCATCGCGTGGTTTCCGCACAGGAAGACGTCTAGGTTCTTCACCGAGGTCACCTGTTCTTCCACCATACCGGTCACTCTTCCTGCATAGCCTGGCCATCCTACATCAGGCCGGGAGAGGGCGATTGCAAAGGAGAGATTCGGAGAGCGAACCGCCAAGGCGTCGAATTCCTGTTGGTAGTACACGTCTCGTTGACTTCGGAGTCCCCAGTACAGGCGAGCGGCCCCGGCATATCCATGATTCATCAGATCCAACAGCATGGAGCGAATCGGGGCAATCCCCGTCCCCGTTGCCACGAACAGTACATTTCGTGTCCGTTCACGGAAATAGAAAGAGCCCTGGGGACCTTCAAATGAGACTGGATCGCCCTCTTTCAAACTAAACAAATAGGTTGAGCCGCATCCACCTGGTACGCGATTAAAAACAAGGGTGATCCGATTCGACTCATCGGGCGGGGAGGCAATCGAATAGGGCCGAATCACCAGCCGTTCGCCGGGCGGCGTGAGATTGAATGAAATAAACTGTCCGGCCTTAAACCGAATATCTTTCGGCTCTCGCAATCGCAACCCAAGTTCACGAACGTCATGCGTCAAGTCTTGAACACGATCCACCACGGCTTGGAACGATTGAAACGGCATGTCCTTCTACGACTGGCCATCGCGTCTAGCATGCTCGTTAAGCGAACATCACACTTAGCCGGCACACTGCGGAATCAGAAGCCGCTAAATCAGCACGGCACCGTGGTCCGATGAAGACCGCTTCTGACCGTCCTGCCCGGCCTCGACGTCTCCGCCGTGGCGCTGGAGGATCGTGAGCGCTTCGGGCGCTCGCCTACTCGTATTCACCAGAACAAGCACGCGACCGGAACGGATCCCCGTCTCGAAACGGCGGGCGGTTGTTTCCGGAATGTCCATCCCGACCAATCCTCCGACTAATCCCCCGGCCGCCGCCCCAAGTCCGGCCCCTGCAACAACCGATGCGCCGGTGATTCCCAACGCTGACGCAAGTGCGCCACCGGCTAAGAGCGGACCTATCCCCGGTACAATGACCACTCCGGCCGCCACGAGAAGTCCCGTGAGGCCTCCCAGGATACCTCCTCCAACGGCTCCTGTCGCAGCTTCTTCCGTCGATCGGGTTTCCATCACCGTCGCTGTCGGCTCCGCGTCCTCAGGCCGATCTCGCATGGCGAGGCCGATTTCCTTATCGGTAAATCCGGCTGCCTTTAATTCCGTCACTGCCTCCGTCGCCGAATGCACATCGGGAAATAACCCGGCCACAATGCGACCGACGGTGTTCTCCTTCGACGGTGTCGCCGCTCCGCCGGCACGCCTGTCTTGATTTTGGGCCATATCAGCCTCCTCCAACGATTCCTACGCTCGTGCCTTATTTAGCGCGTTTACCTGACGCACCTTTCTTGCGTGGCACCTTTACACCGGAACGTCGCGCCTTCGAGAGACCGATCGCAATCGCTTGTTTGCGATTTTTCACTCGATGTTTTCCGGTTTTCTTATGATGCATTTCTTCGCGCACGAATTCGCCGGCTTGGGTAGAGGGCGCTTTCCCTTCCCGCTTCGCTTTGCGCGCGCGCGCCTTGGTCTTTTTCTCCGGCATCATTTCCCCCTTGGTGAAAGGAATTGAAGTAAATAGGAAGTGAGTAATTGGCTACCACCGCAGACAATTCTATTTATATGTTCGTTCGTTCCTCATTTTCTCAATTACTTCATGCCTTCATCAGACTGCCGTTCCTGATAGTCGTCCGATGAGGCTGGATCCAGTTCCCAGCGAGTCCGATCCCGCTCTTCAAGCTTGTCGCCGAACTTCAACGGTTCATTGTCCTGATAGGTGACGCCGACAGCTTCTCCCAGATCGTCGACGATATCCTGATCCGGCGTGGGATTCGATCCTCCCACGGTTTCCTCTCCGATATCGGCGTACTCCCACCCGGCATCCACGTCACCGCCTGTTAAGATGCGCGTCCGTCCCGTGTACGGCGTGCGGTCATGGCCGCGTTCATCGCCGACCGACGCGGTGTCTGCTAAGTCCCGAAATTCTCCCTCCAAGGCCGTCTCCTCGCTCTCGTAATAATCGCGCACGACATCGTCTGCATCGCGGACGATTTTGTCCTTTTCCTGTGCCATGAGTACCTCCTGGTATGCCCTACCCTCGTACCTTTGCTTGTGCAAGCACTGGGCCTGACGGATACTTGAGCCATGCCCACATTTCGATAGATCAGTGCGAAGATTATAGAGCGGTGTAAAATAACCAATGGACAGGCGGCGAATGACACCGAGCACTCTGTCCGTTCCCAGACAGGCTGTCCGTAGTATCGAGATCATCCCCTCCTATCATCCGAGAAGATTTCATGGGACATACAGTGAACGAGAGATGAATGCGGTAGAATCGTGCCGACTACATACGCCTCAATTGGATACCGAAGGAGTCTACCGGCATGGCGTACTCTTTACGCTCGGCGCTCACGTCGCTCTGGGTACTGATCCTCATTATGTCGTTCAGTATTGGCGCGATTTTGATCGGTGTCGTCCGCCAAGGAGTCAGCGCCCACATTGACGAAGCAGCCGCTCGAACACGAGCCGGCTGCGCGGCCATCAAAGATCGCTACGAGCGATACTTTGCGAGCGGGACACGTCCAACCGCCTCATTCTCCCAGGAGATTACCGCACGTGAACTGACGTTTCTCCTCGATGTCGTCTTAGCAGAGTTTGACGGGATGGAGGGCGGCATTTGGAATCCGGCGAATCAGTTTATCGCCTATGCCTTTCCATCTTACCAAGGGGCCACGCCAAAGCGGGATGTGCCTGAAGCGGAACGGCCTCGCATTGTCGAACTCGTCAGCAAGGTGTCTCTCCAGGGCGGCCTGGACGCACAGCGCTATGTGACCAGACGCGAAGCGCTCCTTCTCCATGCTTGTTCATTGGCCGGCTCAAGCCACGATGTCGCCTGGACAATGACGCGGGTCTCTGTGGAGCACTCGGCGTCAAATGCCAATTTACGACTCGGCCTGGCCATCCTCTTCCTGTTTGCCGTCATCTCAGGCGCCTGGCTGTGGCATCTACGGCGTCGATGGTCGAATCAAATCGGTCAATTGGAACAGGCGATCGCGGCCTATCCTTTGGAACAATTGCCGCACATTCCCAAAACCGGAGAGCGTGAATTAGACCGCATCGTGGCTGCCGTGAATCATCTCAGCACGCGGCTGGCCGCCGCGCGGGACGAGACCGGCCAGTTAAGTAAACGGCTGGCCCATGCCGATCGCCTGGCATCCTTGGGCCGTATGGCGGCTGCTCTCGCACATGAAATTCGCAATCCCATCGCCGCCATGCGGCTAAAGGCGGAAAATGCCCTCACTCAATCTCCGGATAGGCAACAGACGGCCTTGACGGCGGTCCTGCAACAGGTCCATCGTTTGGATGGCCTCCTACAGCGTCTGATGGCGCTGATCCAGCCGATCGATCTCGATCCACAACCAGTGCCGCTTCGCGCCTGGCTTCAAGACCGGATCGCGCACCATCAAGAGCAAGCTGAGCGATCGGGCGTTCGGCTCCGTTCGGACGCGCCGGAGATAACTGCCGTCTTTGATGGCAACAGTATGGCGCGAGCCGTCGATAACTTAATGCTCAATGCGCTTCAACACACACCGGCCGGAGGGACGATCGAGGTCACGATTCGGACTGTAGACCGCAAGATTATATTTTCTGTCGAGGATAGCGGACCCGGAGTGCCGGACAGCGAGAGAGAGCGCATGTTCGAGCCATTTATGACCACTCGCGTAGACGGCACCGGTCTCGGATTGGCTATCGTCAGAGAAATTGCGGAAGCGCATAATGGAACGGTGCGCTATGAGCCGGGACGGCACGGCGCGCGTTTTACGGTGGAGCTGCCATGGCAACGATCCTGATTGTCGATGATGACGCCGCCTTCCGCGAGGGCTTGGCCGAAACGATTATCAGCTTCGGCCATAACGCCGAGGAAGCTGCGTCCGGCCGCGATGCCATCGACCGTCTTCAGAACCGGTCGGTTGACCTCATCATGATGGACTTTCGGATGCCGGGCATGACTGGCCTCGATGTCCTGCAGCATCTTCGATCGAACCCACAGACGGCACGTCTGCCTGTGATCATCCTGACGGCCTTTGCGGAGAGCGGCAATACGATCGACGCGATGAAGCTGGGCGCGTTCGACCATTTGACCAAACCGGTCGGCCGCGATGATGTGCGGGAAGTCTTGACGCGGGCGCTGGCCCGGCCGGCAATGGACAGGTTACAAACGCCGCGATCCAGCGCGGATGAAAGCGGACTCATGGGTGCCAGCCGGTCCATGCGCGAGGTGCAGAAGTTGATCGGGCTCGCGTCGGCAAACGATGTCCCCATCTTGATCTCCGGTGAAACCGGGACAGGAAAGGAACTGGTAGCCCGCGCCCTCTATGGACATGGGACACGGGCGCACCGTCCCTTCATCGCCGTCAATTGCGCGGCCATTCCAGCCGAATTGCTTGAGAGCGAGCTGTTCGGACATGCGAAGGGTGCGTTTACAGGCGCTCTCGCGGATCATGCAGGACGGTTTCGCGAAGCCGACGGCGGGACGCTCTTTCTCGATGAAATCGGTGATATGCCGCTTGCCATGCAAGCCAAACTTCTTCGCGTCCTCCAGGATCATGAAGTGCAACCGCTCGGCAGTTCGAAGCGGCAGCGCGTCGATATCCGCCTGATTGCGGCCACCAACAAGGACCTTCTTGCGCTCGTGAAGGAGTCGCGTTTTCGGGAGGACCTCTTCTATCGCTTGAAGGTTTTTCATATTCATCTCCCGCC
>JAICXS010000283.1 GCA_025934615.1 Nitrospiraceae bacterium | reverse complement strand
CCGTCTACATCGTTCAGTGCGATACACATGTCCGCTACAAGTTCGTCAACAAGCCCTTTGCGGAGCGCCACGGGAGGCACCCCGAAGATTGTGTGGGAAAGCACATTGAAGAGGTGGTAGGGGCTCAGGCCTACCAAAGCTTTCGTCGGTATGTCGACATGGCGTTATCGGGTCACGCGGTGGAATTCGAGGCGGTGATACCGTATGACGTTCTGGGACGGCGATATATGCATTGCAGCTATAACCCGGAGTTCGGCCCGGACGGGGCGGTCCGAGGGTTCATCGCCGTCATCAGCGATATCACGCACCGACGGGATGCGGAAAACGCGTTGCGTGAGAGCGCCGAGCGCTTGCGCGCCGCGCTGGCGGCCTCGGAGACCGGCACGTTTCGATGGGACATGCGAAGCAATGAAGTGGAGTGGGACGATGCCCTCGACCGCTTGTTCGGTCTTTCGCCGGGGCACACGGTTCGCTCGCCGGATCAGTTTCTCTCTCTCATTCATCCCGATGATCGCGCGGCCGTCGCTGACGCCTGTCGTCGATGCGCCGAGGAAGGCGCCGACTTCGAGATGGAATACCGTGTGACCCGACCGGATGGGACGGAGCACTGGCTCTATGACAAAGGCAAGACGTTCTTCGACGAGGCCGGCCGTCCGCTGTATATGGCCGGCGCATGTGTCGATGTCACGACACGCAAGCAAACCGAAGAGGCCCTCAACCGGAGCCTGCAGGAATTGCGAGACAAGCAGGAGCAGTTGGTGCAGGCGGCGAAACTCGCCAGTCTCGGCGAGGTCGCGACGGGTGTGGCGCACGAGATCAACAATCCGCTGAACAACATCGGCCTCTTCGTCGGCAATGTGCTCGATCAGGTGCGAGAAGGACCGATCGATCGACAACAGGTCGCCCGCAATCTCGCTGCGGCGATCGAGCAGACGAAAAAAGCGGCGATCATTGTCGAGCATTTGAGGACCTTCGGCCGGCGGGCTTCCGCACCGTTCGAGCCGGTCAGTATTAACCGGATCGTGCAGGCGTCCGTCTCGCTGGTCGAAGCGCAATTCCGCGTCCGCAATATCGACTTAACCCTGGATCTCTTGCCGCACGATCCATGCGTCATGGGGAACCCCATTCAGATCGAACAGGTTTTCATCAATCTCTTGGCGAACGCGCGCGACGCGGTGGAACGTGCGCCGTGCAAAAAGATTCGCATCGACAGCACGGCGTACGGCGCGCATATCCAGGTGCGGGTGTGCGACACCGGCGTCGGCATCCCGGCCGACGCGCAATCCCGCATCTTCGATCCCTTCTTCACGACGAAAGAGGTCGGAAAGGGCACGGGCTTAGGTCTCTCGATCAGCTATGGGATCATCAAGGAACATCAAGGCGAGATCGAAGTGGAGAGTCGACAGGGGGAAGGAACTACATTTACCATCCGGCTGCCGCGAATAGAAGATCCTATCCCGGCGAGCACGCTCCTAATGACGTAGCGCCGGTTCCATTTCGATGGTGCTCGGACTGTGTCTCGGATTGCCAGTACTTATACACTAAGACGCCAAGGCCGGCAGTGACGAGAAAGATGTACACGAGCCAAGATAGGACGATTGAGGGCTCGATTTGTTGGCGTTGAATCAACGCCAGCAGGACGGCATTTACGAGAGTGGCGATGTACGATTCCGGTGCCCCTCGGTAGAGCAGTCGCACCTGCTCAAGGAAAACTCTGCCGCTTACCCCATCGTTAGCGCCGGTCAGCAGGCTTGCGCGGGACCGATAAACCGCTTGAGCCCAAGTTTAAACAGATATCGAGATTGATATCAGACTGATACCACGATTGCAGGCCGGAGAGCACAAACATCGTAAACGTGTCGGAGTCCATCGTGATTGACTTGGCAGCGTTCGAAATGAGCGCAACGCTGAAAATCTGTACCGTGGCATTGAAGGCAGCGAAATTGACGTCTCCTAACCGTGATGCCAAACTGACGCCACTCGTCTTTTTGCCATGATGTCTTTCTCTGACTTGTGGATGTAGGACGGCTGCTTGAGAATTTATCAACGATTTTTGGGGAAGACCTGTGGATAAGGCCCTCTTGCTCTTTATCAATGTGGCTCACCTCACGCCTCTCAGCACCTTGCTCAACATTTAGGCATTGTGGCGTTAAATGAAAGACCACAACATATTGGTCAAGCGTTTTCTTGTGCTTGCTTTAGCTTTTACGTCTATGCCTGGTTAAGGCTCTTCAAAAAGAACTGTGAATAAGCGCTTCAGATTCTTTCGCAACCCTGTCAGACTGACACGGACAAGGCTGGCCACAGAGAGAGGCAGAGCGGCTGCGATCTCCCTTCAACCGCACGCGACAGCGAGCATTCGCGACCAGGTCGACCCATTGGCATCAGGGCAGGAGTATTACTTGTGCTCAAAGGTGAGGCGTTCGCCATACGCTGCGGTGGTGAAGGCTTCAATTGCCTGACGCAAGCTGAGTCCAGGGAATGTCATCTTGTCGGTGTCGAGCTCTCCGAGTCCCAAACGCCCGGCTTCCCAGAGATGCCTCACCGCTGGCGGATCGAATCCCAACAACCTCGCACCCACGACATCAGCGGCCAGCGCGTCCGTACTGGCAATCACGAGGCCCGTCTCGACGACATGGCCGCCTAGCGGTCCTGTGCCGATCATGGCCGGATGGCCCACCGTGATCGCGAGATGGATGGGAAAGCGCTTTGCCATGGCGGCGATAAATGAATGCATGTCCGCGAAGAAGGCATTCTTGTGTTTCTGAGTGGATCGAGGATGCCCATAATAATCCGCGGCGGGAAACGACATGGCGATATTCTTGAGCGCCAGGGTGACGGTTGCCGTCTCGTGCAACTTGAGTTGATTGACGGCGATGACGGTTTCATAGTCCAAGATGCGAGGATTGATCATCACCGAGCGTTGAGGGCCGCGAACACCCTGTTCGGGGGCATAGGGCAAATCCACTGAGACGAAGGGAGGACGGTTATGGTCGAAGAATGTCGCCCCTTCTTGAGTGACGACCTCCATGAGACCGGCAATGCGAAACACCTCATCGGTCTCAGCCGCCCCGGCTCCTCCGGTGACGACCAGTTCACGCGGCTCATACCGCTTGACGAAACGTAAGACGGCGCGCAAGGTCTCGGGCTGTGTGACACCCGTCTTATCGGACGCCGATGCCCACGTGTCGTTCGGCTTCACCGCGACAAGCTTGCCACGGATCAGCGATTCGCAAGGCAGGTGATCGAGTGCCTCTCGGATCCCACGTTCAATTTCAGTATTCTGTGCGATGGCCACCGTGATCACGGCCTGATTCCTTTAGCAGCCTAATCCTCTTTGTTACTGTCCGCTTGTACCACTCCTTCACGATTCAGACTAGCGGCCTCGATGAGAGCCCCTGTAGTATCTCCCGACATAAAGGCGGTCCGTTGGACTACGGCAGGGTAGCAGCATCACACCACCTGCGTCCCGGCTGATGACGATCAGCCATTTTAAAAATACCAGGATACGCCTGCTATGACCATGCGCGGGGTACCGGGAACGAAATGAATATCGCCCATCGGACGCGATTCGGTCGCGAGTTGGGATTCATAAAACAACTGGGTCTGTCTCCATTGTGTGTCCGTCAGATTTTGAACGCTTAGATAGCCTTCCAGGTTTCTCCACGGGCCTTTCGTTAGCGGCCGGTACCGAGCCACTAGATTGAAGATTGTGAACGGCTGAGCGGACACGCTCCGATCTTCTGTCAGCCATCGCGAGCCGAGATGCAGCATTTGCACTGATGCGGCGAGTCCACCGAAGGTAGCCGTCACATCGGCGCGTCCCGTCATGAGCGGGGCTTGCGGAATGGCGGCCCCGGTGCTGCGAAACGCGGCATGCGTGAAGGTCACGTCGCCGGTAAAGGTTAACCACTCCAAAAGCCTGACCCGGTTTCCCAATTCCACTCCATATCGGCGAGTGGCTCCCAAGATCTCGGTAGTCGCGTCGTCTCCGTTGAAGACCAGCTCCGAGGACAGATCCAAGGTCCACAAGGCCAGCAGCAACTCGATTCGATCCCACTGACGCGTGCGAAGCCCGATTTCATATCCGGTCGCCCGCGCCAGTGGCTGGATGGTCGGATTGCTCACCACGGCCCGTGCGTCGTTGCTGT
>JAICXS010000510.1 GCA_025934615.1 Nitrospiraceae bacterium | reverse complement strand
TGTGAACGCAACGGGAGGCATGTAATGCTCTCTCGAATCATTGAATCCTGCGCGCGCAATCGCTTTATGGTGTTTACAGCGGTACTGCTGCTTACACTTGCGGGCATCTGGTCTCTTCAACATGTGCCGCTGGACGCGCTGCCGGACATCTCCGATGTACAGGTAATCGTGCACACAGCCTGGGAGGGAGAACCGCCTGATGTCATCGAAGATCAGGTGACCTACCCAATCGTGACCAGTCTTCTGGCCGCGCCCCACGTGAAAGCTGTGCGTGCGCAGACGATGTTCGGGGATTCCTACGTCTATGTGGTCTTCCAGGACGGAACGGATCTCTACTGGGCGCGCTCGCGGGTAATTGAATATCTGCAGCAGATCAGCGGGCGTCTGCCGGAGAACGTGCATCCTTCGATCGGCCCCGACGCGACAGGCGCCGGCTGGGTCTATGAGTACGCCATCGTCGACAAGAGCGGAAAAAGTAGCCTTGCCGACCTGCGTAGCTTGCAGGACTGGCATCTGCGCTACGCGCTTGAGACCGTGCCGGGAGTCGCCGAGGTCGCAAGCATCGGCGGCTTCGTCCGGCAATATCAGGTGCAACTCGATCCCAACAAGCTGCTTGCCTACGGCATTCCGCTCTCTATGGTGCTCGACAAAGTGAAGGCAAGTACCAATGAGGTTGGCGGACGGTTGCTCGACCTCAGCGGCGCCGAGTACATGATCCGTGGCCTCGGCTATCTGCATTCTCTCGACGATCTCGCAACGGTTGCGGTCGGCAGCAAGAACGGCACACCCGTGCTGCTGCGTGACTTGGGCACTGTAAGTTTCGGTCCCGACATCCGCGAAGGAGTGGCGGAGTGGAATGGAGAGGGCGAGACGGTTGGCGGAATCATCGTGATGCGCCAAGGCATGAATGCGCTCAACGTCATCAATGGAGTCAAACAAAAGCTTCGCGAGATCGCGCCGTCGCTTCCGCCAGGCGTCCAGATCATGCCTGGATACGACCGCTCCGATTTGATTGATGCCTCCATCAAAACCTTGCAGCGGGATCTTCTTGAAGAAGCGGCTATCGTCAGCCTGGTGATCATCGTCTTCCTGTTCCACTTCCGGTCCGCGCTGATTGCCATCCTGGCTTTGCCCATTGCGGTGTTGGTGTCGTTCATTCCGATGTATTGGCGGGGCGTGACCTCAAACATCATGTCGCTGGGTGGCATTGCAATGGCGATTGGAGTGCTTGTCGATGCATCGATCGTGATGGTCGAAAACGGCTACCGCCATTTGTCCGATCGGCAGGAGCAAGACTCTGAGCCGGTCTCGGAGCCAGAACGCCGGACGATTCTTATCAACGCAGCCAAACAGGTTGGTCCGGCATTATTCTTCTCGCTGCTCATCATCGTTGTCTCTTTCCTGCCGGTCTTCCTGCTCGAAGCGCAGGAAGGACGGATGTTCAGGCCGTTGGCTTGGACCAAGACTCTTGCGGTCGGTTCGTCTTCGATCCTCGCCATCACCCTCGTGCCGGTCCTCATGGTCATGCTGATTCGGGGGCGGCTGCGACCGGAACGCGCCAATCCTATCTCGCGCATTACGCAGGCCATCTATCTGCCGATCCTGAAATTCTGCTTTCGTTTTCGCTGGCTCACGATCGCCGTGAATCTGATCTTTCTGATTGTCACGTTTCCGCTGGCGACCCGTTTGGGAAGCCAGTTCATGCCTCCTCTCTTTGAAGGCTCCACTTTATATATGCCGACGGCTCTCCCCGGCATATCGATTGAGCAGGCGAAGGTTCTCCTGCAGGAACAGGACCGCGTCCTTCGCAACTTCCCGGAGGTTGCAAGTGTCTTCGGTGCTGTTGGCCGCTCGGACAGCGCAACCGACAACGCGCCCCTCGATATGTACGACACGACCGTCATGCTGAAGCCGCGTGAGCAATGGCCTGCCGGAATGACGTACGAAAAGCTCATTCAGCAAATGGATACCAGGCTTCAATTCCCAGGTCTCTCGAATACCTGGACGATGCCCGTCGAAAACCGCCTGGATATGGAACTGACCGGCATCAAGACGCCTCTGGGCCTGAAGGTGCAGGGGCCGAACGTCGACGGCATCCAACAATTGGCTTCGCAGATCCAGAATGTTCT
>JAICXS010000090.1 GCA_025934615.1 Nitrospiraceae bacterium | reverse complement strand
GTCCCTGGTAAAAATATTAATCCGTGAGAACTTGACCGCGCGATGGCTGTCTTTGAGCTTGACCATTTTAAGCAGGCGCATGACCGCCGGCAATTTGATCGAAATCGAGATGCCGTGAATCTCACGATCATAAACCTCTAAGACCTCCACCTTTCCTTGCCAGAGCAGCGTGATCGCTTTTTGCCAATGCAGGACCCTCAACGGCTCGTAGGTCGAATTCAAGAGTAAGGTCAGTTCCATATCCCCTCTCTCTTAAGCCTAGCATAACGGCGTCTCCGCCAGAGAAGTCTTGGTATCTATGCCATATTTCCTGCGTAAAATCAATTTCTTGAGGCGATGGGTTGCAGATGGGTGCTTGAAGCGGGCTGATATTCTGGGTAGACTATCCGTTCTTTTTACTAGAGGTCCTGGGTGAAAAGCGTCCCGGTTGTTAAATTAGCTGACGTTTTGCCTGGACACTGCCGGTCAGTTCAGGCGGACGGCATCGGTGTGGCTCTGTGCAATGTGAATGGAACGATCTATGCGCTCGATAACATCTGTCCCCATGCGGGCGGTCCGCTGGGTGAAGGATCATTGAATGGAGAACTCATCGAATGCCCCTGGCATGGGTGGCGGTACAATGTGCGGACCGGTGAACGGCCAGAGAATCATGACATCGCGGTGAGCTGCTTTCCGGTTCACCTTAAGGACGATGTGATTCACGTGATGCTGCCCGATTAGGGAACAGCTCATTCAGCAGAAGACTGCCCTACCACAACTTACATCGCTTCATGCCCGGTTTGCTCTGATGGCATCAAAGTCGAGGCTGGGATGGTTAGTGGGATAACCGACCGTTTCGCGACATCGACGCGCCAAAGGTAATTCCGCTCAAACCATTCCACACTCACCTGCTCGCGAATCGAGACCCGTACCAGAAAGGTGCCTGATGGTTCGCGTTCCACTCGCCACTCTCGGAGATTGACTCCTTTTCCCTTGTCAGAGAGCCCTTTCACGCGCTCGCTGATCGCTTGCCGGATCGTGGGTGACTGTTGAGCGCGGTGGGTTTGCACCAACGCCATGGCTTCGGCCGCTTCAGGATTGGACATGGGATCGAGAGGACGAAGAACGATGTACGCAACGGCGCCTACAACCAGTAGTCCGAAGACGACGTAGTGAATGATCTTGACCCAGGGGAACGATGTCGTTTCGGCCGGCATAGGCAGATCAGCGATAAGGTTCGCCGTGTTGTTTCAAGGCAGGAGTAACGATGGACTCGCGACGTGCCTATCGAAAGCAACCCTCATATAAGGAGCATAGTCTTCGCTATGAATCAGTGTCAACGACGCACGCGCTCATCAGTCATGGTCCTTGACAAGGCGGCAATCCCCTATGGTACAAGTACCCCTCGCATAACTCTGCAGCGTGATGTTGTATGAAATTTTTCTTTTACGCAGATAACCTCAACCCAACGCAACTCAAGCGCCGCGCGCCCGAGCATCAATTCGTGGCCAATGCATATCTTCCTGACCATGCCATCCATTTTTGCCGATGGTCCTCCCAATGGCGATCGGGGCTTGCCAGCGTCAGCCCGTCTCCCGGCGAACGAGTGTGGGGCATCATTGCCGACGTCACCGACGAAGACCTGAAGATCCTCGATACGTTCGAGGACGAGGTCCCCCCCAATGCCTTTCGCCATGTCCAAGTGAGCGTCATCAAGGAAGACGGCGAAAAAGAACTCGTGATCACGCATATCGCGGCGCCCATCGGTAAATTCAAACCCAAAGAGCATTACCTGGAATGGGTCATCAAAGGCGTGACACATTGGAAATTGCCGGAGGAATGCTTGGAGAGCTGGAAGTCGTTTACCCCCAAATAGTCTTCAGCCGTCAGCTATCAGCTTGTGTTACTCACAGAGCAAACGGCTGAAAACCGCAAATGAAAAAAGGGAGATAAGATGTCGAAGCCGAAATATCATATTCTCGTGTGCACCAATTCCCGTCCTCCCGGCCATCCTAAACCGTCATGCGGCGCGGCCGGTTCGGCCGCTCTTCTCCAGACGTTTAACATGGGCCTGATGGAGCGAGGCATTCCACCCGGCCAAGTGCTGGTCACGAGTTCGGCCTGTTTGGGGCCATGCGAACAAGGACCGACCGTCGTGATCTATCCCGATGCCACGTGGTATGCGCAAGTGAAGGAAGCAGACGTGCCGGCCATTCTTGATGAACACATCGGAAAAGGCATGCCGGTCGAACGGCTGAAACCGAATTCTGTGTGGGGATAATGTGCTGAAGCACCAGTCGCATCGGTCCGGCCATGCACACGAGGAACATAAGGCCCATGCGCCGCACTGCGTGACCTGCGTGGTCATCACGTGCAGCGATACCCGCACCTCTCAGACCGACACCAGCGGCCAATTGATGATGCGCCTGTTGAAAGAACACGGGCACGACGTCGCCGGTTATCATGTGATCAAAGACGATCCGGCTCAGATCAGACACTCGATCGAGGAAGCAGCAGAAAGCGACGCGGTGCACGCCATTCTCGTCAACGGCGGAACGGGCATTTCGAAACGGGATTCGACATTCGAAGCGGTCGACGGCATGTTGGAAAAACGATTAGTCGGCTTCGGCGAAATCTTTCGTTACCTCACCTATAAAGATATCGGCTCACCCGCCATCATGACACGAGCGACCGCGGGAGTCTTCCGCGGACGCATTGTCTTCTCCACACCAGGCTCCGAAGGCGCGGTTCGTCTCGCCATGGAACAACTCATCTTGCCGGAGCTGGGCCACATGATTCAGCAGCTCAGCAAGTAAGCCCGGAGGCTGAAAAAGGCCTCCTACTCGTTCTCGCCTCGAAAGCAGCCTCAATGTACCCCCGAAGGTACACCTGCGGTGCTTTCTTCGACTGCGGCCTCGTGGAGGACCTTTTTGAGCGTCCGGCAAGATGGTTCGTGTCCGGTCCAGACCAAGACGGGTGTACGAGCGAATGGTTGGACTGCACAGCGGATGTGACATAGCGGATATCGGTGAATCGCCCGCCGGAACCCTGTACAATAGAAATTGAGTTTGATTGGCGGGTGAGATGAGTCTCGCCTTGTTCTCGTATTGCCCATGACCAAGCTTGCCATTATCGATATCGGGACCAACTCCATTCACATGGTGCTTGCCGAGGTGGAGCCCGACTTTTCCTACACCATCGTCGATCGATTTAAGGATATGGCGCGGCTGGGTGACGGCGTGTTTAAAACCGGCCGCCTGTCGGACACTGCAATGGCCCGCGGCCTTGACGTCATCCGCTCGCTCACGACATTGGCACGAAATAAAGGATACGACCGGATCGAGGCCATAGCGACCAGTGCCGTGCGAGAGGCTCAAAACGGCGGTGAATTTCTTGAAGCCGTCATGCGGCACACCAATCTGATGGTCCGCGTCGTCACAGGGAAAGAGGAAGCGCGGCTCATCTACTTGGGCGTGCGACACAGCATGCATCTTGCCAACCGACCAACGATGGTCGTGGACATCGGCGGCGGCTCCGTCGAATTGATCGTCGGCAACCGACAAACCATGACCCTGGGCCAGAGCCTGAAACTGGGCGCCATTCGCTTGAAAGATCTCTATCTCAAGCAGGACCCGCCGACGAAGGCCATGTTGCAAGATCTGCAAAAGGCGATCGGGAGCCAACTCAAATCCGCGCTGCATCGCGTCAAAGCAAAGCGATTGGACCGCTTGGTGGCCACGTCCGGCATGGCCGGCAACCTGACCGAAATAATCTATTTGCATCGCACCCGGCGGCCGATTTCGCAGCTGAACTTAGCCACAGTCACATTAAAGGATATTCAAGGCATCGAGAAACAGCTTGCGCATGCGACGTTGAAAGCGCGGCTTGCTATTCCGGGGTTGGATCCGAAACGAGCGGATACCCTGCTTCCGGCAGCCATGGTTCTTCGCACGCTGATGGAACAGACGGGCCGGCACGAGCTGACGATCAGCGACAAAGCGATCCGCGAAGGGGTGATTTACGACTTCATCGAGCGCCACCGCGAGGGCATTGGCGCCGAACGTGACATCCCAAACGTCCGCCGGCGGAATGTCATATTTATGGCGAGGCGTTGCCATTCACCGGAAGCTCATGTTCAACATATCGCCGCACTGGCGACGCGCCTCTTCGATCAAACGAAACCGTTGCATGGATTGCATACGCGGGAGCGGGAATGGCTGGAGTATGCGGCTCTTCTGCATGACGTCGGCTACATGATCAATGTCCGCCAGCACCATAAGCATGCCTATTACCTGATTAAGCATAGCGACCTGGCCGGCTTTACCGCCGATGAAATTGAAACGATTGCCACCCTCGCGCGCTATCACCGCGGCGCGTTGCCCCATGCGAGCCATGCGACATTCAAAATCTTCTCCCCGTCTCAGCGTCGAACGCTCGAAGCATTAAGCGCCCTGCTTCGCATCGCCGATGGCCTGGATCGCAGTCATTTTTCGGTGGTGCAGGATCTCGACGTCAAACTTGGAAAGCTGGTCACGATTCGCGTCTACACCTCAGGGGACGCTGAATTGGAGCTCTGGGCCGCCAAAAATCGCGCGGGATTGTTTGAAAAGGCGTTCAAGCGCTCGCTACAATTCGAAGTCATACGGACAGGAGCAGAACCTTTATGACACCTCCGGCGCTCACGTTTGCGCAGCCGCATTCTTTTCCCGGCAAGCTCATTATCGTGGAAGGGATCGACGGTTCCGGCAAAAGCACGCAACTGCTGTTGCTTCAGAAATGGTTGGAGTCGAAGGAATTCAATGTCTTCTTTACCGAATGGAATTCATCCGCGTTGGTCCGCGAGACCACTAAACGGGGAAAGAAGAGCAAGTTGCTGACACCGACCACGTTTAGCTTGCTGCACGCCACCGACTTCGCAAGCCGCTTGTATCACGAAATCTTACCGCCGCTTAAGGCCGGCATGATCGTCTTGGCCGATCGCTATGCCTATACGGCCTTTGCACGGGATGCGGTCCGCGGGGTGTCCCGCGAATGGGTGCGCAAGCTGTACAATTTCGCGATTCGTCCGGATATGGCATTTTATTTTAAGGTTCCGATGGAAGTGGCCATCGACCGGCTGCTCGGCGGCACGCGCGCGCAGCTCAAATACTATGAAGCCGGCATGGACATGGGTCTGAGCCCCGATGTGTCGGAAAGCTTCCGACTGTTTCAATCTCGCATCCTGTCTGAATATGACAAAATCGTCGATGAATACGGGTTGATTACGATGGATGCGACCAAGGACATCGAGGCGCAACAAAATCAAATGCGCCAACTCGTCTCACAGGCGCTGGTGAATTATAAACCGAAGCGGGGCACGCATGGGAAACGCGCATCAGTATTTTGGCGACGGTTTGCCGTACGTCAATCTGAGTGACCTGAAAGGCAAGCTGATCGCAATCGAAGGCACGGACGGCGTCGGACGATCGACGCACATCGACCTCCTCCAAGAATGGCTCGAAGTGCAGGGCTATGGCGTGATCACAACCGGATGGACGCGCTCCAACTTAATGTCCAAAACCATCGAAATGGCCAAGCAGGGCAATATCCTAGACCGCTGGTCGTTCAGCTTGCTCTATGCAACCGATTTCGCCGACCGCTTGGAGCATCAAATCATTCCGGCCCTGCGCTCGGGCTTCATCGTGCTGGCAGACCGTTACATTTACACGGCGCTGGCCCGCGATGCGGTTCGCAGCGGCGATCGAACGTGGATCCGAAATGTGTTTGGATTTGCCGTCGTGCCGGACTTGGTGCTCTATTTGCGCATCGATGTCGATACATTGGCCTTGCGCGTCATCGAGACGAAGGGAATGAATTATTGGGAATCGGGCATGGACTTGAGACTCGGCGGCGATTTATTTGACAGTTTTAAGAAGTATCAGAGTTCCTTGATCGAAGAATTCGATAAGATGGCGGAGGAGTTTCATTTCGAGGTCATCGATGCCCGCAAGCCTCCGGAGGAAATTCAGAGCAGCCTGAGATCGAAGATCCAACCGATTCTCACGAATGGAGGACGGCCGCCGGACCCTGCGCAGGAATCCGCTCCTGCCCTCCAATCCCTTGCAAACGAATTTCCTACCTCTCCCCTAAAGCCCTGAGCTGCATCGGCATCAGCCACCATCTGAGCGACCCTTCTCCAGCCTTGACTGGTCCGTCAAAACGAATGGAACACGCCCCGCCTTTCTTGAATACAAGTCCGGAAACAGCACCGCCGGCGACCATGAGACCGGCCGCCGCGCTGAGATGCGGCTCATGACCAACACAGAGCACGCACGAATCCTCTGGGAGTTTGACGAGCCGGTCGAACAAAAGGCGCGGCGGAGCATCCGGCAGCAGCTCGGTCCACCGAGAGATTCCAAGCGAGTCGTGTAACACCTCACGAAGAATTTCAGCCGTTTGGCCGGCACGCAGGAACGGACTTGACACAATGTGGGTCGGCGCCATATTCAAACGTAATAATCCTAGGGCGGCTTCTCGTACTTTCTCCGAGCCTTTCGCGGTCAACGGCCGCCGCGCTTCTGGTCCGTCCCATTCTTGTGGTTCCACGGCAATTCCGTGGCGAAAGAGAATGCAATCCATATCGATGTCCTCCACCGAGATGGATTCTATCACGCCTGCTTCAGGCGCTGAAAAGCCGGGCAGGATATCAGCACCGGATGATCTCCTCGTACAGCGTCGTTTTTAACGCGCCTGTAACAAACCCGTCACAACCTTGTCATCGCGTTCCTGTACATCCTAAGCAATAGCATTGAATGATCAAGAGAGGCCCATGAGAAAAAGAGCCATGTCCGTTACCACATCCATCGTACTTCTCTGTGGGCTGATTCTTGTTATCGATGAACCGGCATGGACCGCGGACGTTCGCACACCCACAGCGCCGGAGACCCAACCTCTTCTATTGCCACAGGAGTCAAAGCCACCGAGCCGGCTCCAAGTCCCGGTAAGACCCGTCGCGCCGGATAGCACGACAGTGGAAGATCTCTTACTCGAAAAAGGGTCGATTACGATGGATGATTGGATACGTATCAAGGCTGAAGAAGAGTACCGCT